>CAZQHA010000219.1:0-7779 GCA_964592795.1 uncultured Planctomycetaceae bacterium
GAGGCAGTGATCGCACGATCCGCGGTTGGTGGCGGGGTTTCTGGGGAGCCGTGCCTTGGAGAACCACAGCGAAGCTACGCAGTTCACACCGGTTCCTTCGCACGTCCCCTGGCGAGCGTGGGCGGAGCGACTACGATCGGACGGCGTGAACGATCTCCGTGCTTCCCCCGGAGGCTCGCCCGACGATTCCCTCGTCCTCATGGACGCCGGGCGTTGGGAGGAGCTGATCGCCTCGATGAACCCCGCCGCGCTGCAGGTCGTCATCGGCTCGGCGATGAGCCGAGAGCTGCGCGAGCACGTCTCCGCCGAGGACATCTGGCAGGACACGTTGACGCACGCGTGGCGCGATCGCGCGCAGCACCGCTGGACGAACCCGAGCGCGTTCCGCGCGTGGCTCTTCGAGATCGCGCGCAATCGTATCCGCGAGGCGGCGCGAAACATGTCGGCGGAGAAGCGCGGGGGGACGCAGCGGACCGCGCGATTTTCGGATCTCGGCGCGAAGCGCGGCTCCGCCGGAAGCATCACGTCGACTTCGATCTCCGCCGACCTCCCGCTCGATTCGCAGACACCGAGCCGCATCGTGTCTCACAAGGAGAGGGCGTCGATCACGCAGGAAGCGCTCGCCGCGCTCCCGGGCGACCTGCGGGACATCGTGCGCATGCACCTCTTGGACGAGCTGCCGATGGAATCGATCGCCGAACGCCTCGGCATCGGTGTCTCGGCCGCGTGGCACCGCTACCGCAAGGCGACCGACCTCTTGACGCGCGCGCTGCGTCCCGGGGATTCGACGACGGGCGCCGTATGATCGTCGCCGTGGAGTGGGGTCCCTGACATCCCGGGGGGTGATCACGATGAAGTTCTCGTTTTCGATCGGAGCCCTCGCCGCGTGCGTCGCGCTCCTGGATCCCAAGGCGCGCGCGCAGAGCGTCTACATCGACTTCGGAGAAACGCTTCCGAGCTCGAGCTACGCGGCCGCGGCCGATGCACCCGGAGTCTGGAACTCGAGCTCGGTGCCCGGATTCGGCGCGCGGCTCGTCGGCGTTCGAGGGGAAGAGACGGCGCTGCGCTTCACCGCCACCGGCTGCTGGCTCTCGTCTCTCGACTTCGCGAACACGAGCGGTGACGACGGAGCGTTGCTCGACGACTGGTTCTTCGGACAGTGTCCGTGGGAGACGGAGCAAGTCCGAGTCGAGCACCTCGCCGCGGGGAGCTATCGGCTGTACGTCTATACCAAGGGCGGCTCGAACTCAGGCGTCATCTTGAACGCTGCGCTCGATCCAGCCGGCGTGATCGAGGGCGGAGGCGCGCTGGAACTGGCGCTCGTACCCGCATTCCCGGGATCGTTCGCCGAGTGGACGTACATCGAAACGATCGTGCACGTTCCGTCGCACGACACGACGTTGTCGATCACCTATCACGGCTGGGAACTCGCGGGGCTGAGCGGGATGCAGCTCGTTCAGTTCGAGGAGGCGTCCGCCACAGGAACCGCGTACTGCTTCGGTGACGGCTCGAGCAATGTGTGTCCGTGCTTCAACGAAGGCGCGTGGGGCCGCGGTTGCGCCAACCTGCTCCATCCGGGCGCTCGACTCGTCGCGTCCGGCACCGCGAGCGTCTCGGCGGACAGCCTGGTGCTCTCCGCTTCGTCGATGACGGGCGCGTTCTCGTGGTACTTCCAAGGCACGGCGCAGGCAGCGGATCCGTGGGGATACGGGATCCTGTGCGTCGGCGGCGAGCTCCTGCGCGTGGGTCAGATAGCGGCGACGAACGGAGCCTCCACGAATCCCTCGAGCGGCGACCTTCCGATGTCCGTGAAGGGGGCGATTCCGCCGTCGGGCGGGACGTGCCACTATCAGGTCGCGTACCGTCAGGCGAATCCACCGTGCGCGCCGCCGCCGATGTCGAACACGAACTGGACGAACGGATTGACGATCGTGTGGACACCTTGAAGCGATCGTCGTGATCTCACAACTACGACGCACGATGGGATGGAAGCTGCTCGCGCTCTTGCTGACCGCCGTGATGGCGCAGTCGGCCAGCGCGCAGACCGTGGTGGTCTCGGACTTCGGCCCCGGAGGGGCCATTCCGGATGGACCGCCTGGCTTCGACGGCGAAGGCGGACAGTGGAACGCGACGCCGGGCTGGAGCGCGCTGATCTCCCCCATCACGGTTCCGAGCGACATCGACCGCGTGACGTCCGTCGAGCTCCTCGGCTTCTCGCACGCCTGGCGCGGCGACGTTCACGTCTACCTCGAGAACCCGGCGGGCGAGCGATTCAACCTGATCGTTCGACCCGGATATCACGGCGGTTTTCACTGGGGCGACAACGGTAACTACGTCGGCGAGACGTACACGATCGTGCCGTATGGCGGAGCGAATCTCGTGCAGGGAGCCGCGGACATCCCGGGCGGCACCTACAACCAGCACGTCGGCGTCGGCGCCGGTGTTTGGGCCAGCGCGACGTTTCCGATCTCGAACGCACCGCTCCACGCGATCTCGGGAACGGCCGGCACGTGGAAGCTGCACGTTCGCGACTGGGCGGTGAGCCACGTCGGATCGCTCGCGCTCTGGCGTCTGATCGGCGAGGACCTCACCGGATCCGCGACCCCATTCTGCTTCGGCGACGGCAGCGGCCTCACGTGCCCGTGCGGGCCCCTGCAGAACGGCGGATTGCGCAGAGGCTGCAAGAATTCGAAGCCGGGGAGCATCGGCTGCTCGCTGACCGCCGTGCACTCGACGCTCGGCACTCCGGATCCGAGCTGCAGCGTGACGGACAACGAGCTCGGCCTGAAAGCCACCGGAATGCTGCCGGGCAGCTACACGATCTTCATGCAGGGAACGGGGACCGTGAACGACGGTCTCGGCGACGATCTCGGGGGACTCGACGGGCTCCAGTGCCTCGGCGGATCGCTCGTTCGCCTCGGGCGCATCAGTACTCTCGGAGGCACGAGCACGATCGCCGGAGTCGCGGGTCTCGCCGGACTCGTCGGTGCGCAGACGCAGCACTACCAAGCGGTCTATCGCAACGCTGCGAACTTCTGCACGCCGTCGACGCTCAACACCTCGAACGGGTTGTCGATTTACTGGACTCCGTGAGCGGGGTCTGGGACGCCGGTCGCGCTCACGGATAGATGCGATTGAGCATCCGCGGGAACGGGCTCGCCTCGCGCACGTGCTCGATGCCGCACATCCACGCGACCGTGCGCTCGAGGCCCAGGCCGAAGCCGGCGTGCGGCACGCTGCCGTAGCGCCGCAGGTCCAGGTACCACGCGAACGCTTCCTCGGGCAGCTTGTGCTCGCGGATGCGCCCGAGCAGGAGCTCGAGGTCGTCCTCGCGCTGGCTGCCGCCGATCACCTCGCCGACGCCTTCGCTGCCGAGCACGTCGACGCACAGGCACTTCGACGGATCCGCCGGGTCGCGCTTCATGTAGAACGCCTTCACCTCGTGCGGATAGCGATGAACCATCACGGGGCGATCGTGCATGTTCGAGAGGATCGTCTCGTCCGGCGCGCCGAAGTCGTCGCCATATTTGAAAGTGGACTCGGGATGGTCGGCGAGGATCTTCGCCGCCTCGTCGTACGAGAGCCGCGGGAACGGCGAGCGGATCGCTTCCAGCTTCGAGAGATCGCGCTCGAGCGCGAGCAGCTCCGGCCGTCGCCGCTCGAGAACCGAGGTTGCGACCGCGACCAGCATGTCTTCCGCGAGCTGCATGATGTCTTCGAGCGTCGCGTAGGCGACCTCCGGCTCGAGCATCCAGAACTCGGTCAAGTGCCGCCGCGTCTTCGACTTCTCGGCGCGGAACGTCGGGCCGAAGCAGTACACCTTGCCGAGCGCCATCGCCGCCGCTTCCGCGTACAGCTGGCCCGACTGCGTGAGGTACGCCTTGTCGTCGAAGTAGTTCACCTCGAACAGATTCGACGTCCCCTCGCACGCCGCCGGCGTGAAGATCGGCGAGTCGATGCACACGAACCCGCGCTCGTCGAAGAACCGGCGCAGCGCGGTGACCACCGCGTCGCGGATGCGCATGATCGCCCACTGACGCTTGCTGCGCAGCCACAGGTGGCGATTGTTCAAGAGGAAGTCGGGCCCGTGCTCCTTCGGCGTGATCGGATAGCCGTCGACCGACTGCAAGACATGGCCGCCGGTTACCGAGATCTCGAAGCCGCCGGGCGCGCGCGGCTCGGCCTTCACGTCGCCGGAGAGCGACAGGCTCGACTCCTGTCCGGCCTTCCCGACCGCGTCGAAGAGCTCTTCGGGCACGCCGCCCTTGAACACGACGCACTGCACGATGCCCGTGCCGTCGCGCATCTGCACGAAGTGGAGCTTGCCCTTCGAGCTCTTGTTGTAGAGCCAGCCGTGGAGCGTGACGTTCTGTCCCACGTGCTGTCCGAGGCGTTCGACGGTGGTGATCGTGCTCATGGAGAGGTCGCTCAGGGAAAGGCCGAGTACGCGGCTTGGATCTGCACGTCGGTCAAGACGCCGTGGCGCACGCTGACGCGCCCCTTGCACGGCGCGCCGTCGCGCCGCGCCTCGATCAGGACGTCGCCGTCGCCGTCGACCATGCGGCCGATGTCGGCGCTCGGCGTGACGATCTGCACGCGCTCGTAGCCCAGCGCGAGCAGGCGCGTCACGACGCGGTCGGCCAGCGCGTTCGCGCCTCCGCTCGTCAGCGCGATGGCGCTCGCGCCGGGCTTCATCGACGCCGACGACTCGACGACCGCGAGCAAGCGGTCCTCGACGCGCTTTTGCCCGTCGCGGATGTCGATCAGCACGTGCTCCAAGCGCCGCAGGTCGAGATCGCCCTCGCCTTGCGCCACCTTCGCGACGTCGCGCGCGATGTCGTCGAGGCGTTCGAGCCGCGCGAGCTTCTCCTGGAGCGTCCTCGCGCGAGCCAGCAGGAGCCACGCCGCGATCGCCGCCGCCCCGGCGGCCACGCAGAGCACCGCGAACAACACGAAGAGAAGCTCGGAGGACACTTCGAGCGGCGCGAGGGCTGCGGTCGCCATGGGGGCGGGAGAGGGTAGCGTTCGCGGCGCGGCCTCCGCAACGCGCGCCCGCCGTTGCCGACACCGCGGTGTTCGATCAGGATGCGGGGCCGGAACATGACCGCTCTCCCCGGATCGATGGGACGCCGTCTCCTGCTCGGCGTCGTGTTCGGCGCGCTCGTCTACGCGCTGCTCGCGATCTGGGCCGACATCGGCGCGGTGCGCGCGACGCTCGCGACGTTCCCGCTGTATCTCCTGCCGGTGGCGATGCTGCTCTCGTTCCTGAACTACTGCGTGCGGTTCGCGCGCTGGGAGCGGTACCGCAAGCTGCTCGGCATCGAGCTCGACCGCCGCACCTCCTTCCTGATCTTCCTCTCCGGCTTGGCGCTCACGGTCACGCCCGGAAAGATGGGCGAGACGTTCAAGAGCTGGCTCGTGCGCCGCGTCACGGGCACGCGCGTGCACAAGAGCGCGCCGATCGTCGTCGCCGAGCGCGTCACCGACTTGCTCGGGTTCCTCGTCTTGATCGCGGTCGGCGGCATCGCGACGCAGCCGGAGTACGCGTGGGTGTTCTGGGCGGCGCTGGGACTGTGCGCGATCGTGCTGGCGCTGATCTCGTCTCGCCACGCGACGTCGGTGGCGCTGGCGATCCTCGCCCGCACGCCGCTCCTGCGGCGCATCGTGCCGAAGGCGAGCGTCTCGATCGAGAGCGCGCGCGTCCTCCTGGCGCCGCGCGAGCTCCTCGTCCCGACCGTCATCGCGACGATCGGCTGGAGCCTGGAGTGCGCCGCATTCTGGCTGATCGCGAACGCGCTCGCGCCGGGATCGATCCCGATCTTGTTCGCGGTGTACACGTTCGCGCTCAGCGCGGTCGCCGGCGCCGTGCTGATCCTCTTCCCGGGAGGCCTGGGGGTCACGGAGGCTTCGATGGGCGCGCTGCTGCGGCGGCGCTACGTCGTGGCCGGCTTCACCGCCGAGGTCGCGAGCGCGAAAGCCGTCTCCGCGACGCTCCTCATCCGCATCTCCACGCTGTGGTTCGCGGTCGGAGTCGGCCTCGTGGCGACGTTCCTCTTCACGCGCCGATTCGGCGACGTCGGGACGGAATCGAGCGCCGCGGAAGCCGCGAGCGCCGACTGACCGTCATTCCACGACGCGCGCGATCGCCTGGAGCTCGACGCGCGCGCCGCCGGGCAGCGCCGCGACCGCGACGCACGCGCGCGCCGGGAACGGCTCGCGGAACCGCGACGCGTACACGCTGTTGAGCTCCGCGTAATGGGACATGTCGGTGAGGTACACGTTGACCAGCACCACGTCCGCGAGCGACAGGTGAGCCCGCGCGAGCTCGGACTCGAGCGCGTCGATCGCCGACTCGACCTCGGCCGCGAACGTCGCGTCGCGCTTCGCGCCGATCTTGCCGGAGAGGAAGCACAGCTCGCCGGACATCACGGCCGCCGAGTACGGCCCGAGCGCGCCGGTCGCCGGCAGATGCCGGTTCGGCGCGCGGCACGCGGCCAGCGCGAGCGCCGCGAGGATCGAGCCTCGTACGAAGGTTCCCGCGGGCATGGCGTCATCTTGGCGAAGCGACGCACCCGCCGCCACGACCTACTGGGGACGCCCGCGGACCACGAGTAGAATCGCGCCGCCCGCCCCACACGCTTCCCCCGGAGCTCCCATGCGACTCTTGTCCTCGCTCGCGTGTCTCTTGGCTCTCTCCGCGCCCGTGCACGCGCTCGCCGCCGAGCACACCGACGAGCGCATCGGATTCAAGATCGGCACGCCGCGCGGCTGGACGGCGATCCCGCTGCGGGTCGACGAGCGCTGGATCGTCGCGAAGTACCTCTCCGACAAGACCGACCGCTGGAACAACGAGCAGGGTTGGACGATCGAGCACCGGCCGGAGATGCACGCGATTGCGTTCGTCAGCGAGGCGATCAAGGCCCGCCCCAAGGTGACGAAGAAGGAGAACAAGAAGGGCGAGACGGAGATCCTCGTCGAGTACGAGAGCCCGTTCAAAGACTACAAGGACTTCATGGCGCGCCGGTACACCGGCGGCGGCTACCACATCGCGTCCGAGGAGGAGACCAAGGTCGGCGACGTCTCCGTCACCGCGCTCGAGATCAAGGTCGAGCGTCTGTCGAACGACGGACCGAAGCGCATCGTCACGTGGATCTACCACGTGCCCGACGTCGACGTTGCCGTGCACTTCGAGTGCCTCGAGGACGCGTACGACAAGCTGAAGCCGGAGATCCAGCGCTGCCTGCGCTCGTTCCGACCGATCGCTCGCAGCGGCGGCGCGCTCTTCGAGGCGTCGACCCCCGGCCGCCGCCTGACGTTCCTCGACCTCGACGAGATGACGGTCGAGGAGCGCAAGGTGCAGAAGGTCGCGATGGAGCGCGAAGCGCACGAGAAGGCCGCGGCGAACGTCCCCGACGGTTGGACCGCGAAGAAGATGGGCCGGTTCTTCGTCGTCAACCACACCGACGACAAGTACGCGAAGCGCGTCGTCGAGCAGGCCGAAGCGGTGTGGCAGTACCTCGAGGCGAACTTCGCGTTCATCGGTCCGGGCGAGTACGTGCGCTCGCCGATCATCCGCATCTGCAAGGACTACGACGAGGAGAAGACGTACTACACGGGCCGCGGCGACGCGACGTGGAACAACCTCGAGATCTTCACCCACAAGGACTACGGCGGATCGCAGAGCTGGGAGATGGAGTGGGTGAACCGCCGCGTCGCGATGCTGTGGTTCGAGGACCGCGACCGCACGCTGTACTGGTCGTTCCCCCAGTGGCTCGACGC
>CAZQHA010000220.1:0-6857 GCA_964592795.1 uncultured Planctomycetaceae bacterium
TGTACGCGGCCGCCGCGCTCGACGTCGTCGCGGCCGGGCTCGCCATCGCGTGGCAGCCCCGCGAGAACAGCTCGCCCCAGGTCGAGCGCGCCGCGCGCGCGCCGCTCTGGCGCGAGCCGGTGCTCTTCGTAGCGTTCGCGCTGGGCGCGGCGAGCCTCGCGATCGAGGTCCTGTCGTTGCGCCTCCTCGTGACCGTCACCGGCGCGTCCGTGTACGCGTTCGCGCTCGTGCTCGCGGTGTTCCTGCTCGGCATCGGGCTGGGAGGCCGCCAGCTCGCGCAGAGCCGCGGCTCGGCGACGCGCGGCCAGCGCGACCTCGACATCCTCTTCTACTGCGCGCTGAGCGCGCCGCTGCTCCTGCTCGCGGGGCTGTGGACGCTGCGCGCGCAGCTCGGCGAGAGCGACCTCTACTCGAGCCTCGCGAACCGCGTCCCGAGCGGAGCCGGGCTCGCGCGACTGTGGGCGACGCACGCGCTGCTCGCGGCGCTCGCGCTGCTCGGGCCCGCGTTCGCGTTCGGGATGGCGCTCCCCGCGGCGGCGGCGGCGCTCGTCGAACGGCATCCGGAGGTGCCGCGCGAGACGCTGCTCGGCCGCTTGTATGCCTTCAACACGTTCGGCGCGCTGTGCGGGAGCTTGTGTGCGGCTTTCGTGCTCCTGCCGTCGCTCGGACCGCGCGCGTCGATCGCGATCGCGCTCGCGGTGCCGGCGCTGGCGGCGCTCCTCGTCCCGGGCCGGCGCGTCGCGACTTGGGCGATCGGCGTCGCCGCGGGCCTCGCGGTCGCGTTCTGGGTGCTCGCACCCGGCGAACCGGCGCGCGACCGCGAGGTGATCGTCGTCCGGCACGACGCGCACACCACGGCCGCGGTCGAGGAGACGCGCGCGTTCGACGGCTCGATCGTGCGCACGCTGCGCGTCAACGGGAAGCCCGAAGCGTCGAGCGCTCCCGTCGACGTGCGGCTGCAGCTCCTGCTCGGCCACGTCCCGGGCGTGCTGCACGGAGACGTGAAGAGCGCGCTCGTCATCGGCCTGGGCAGCGGGATGACGTCGGGCTCGCTGCTCGACCTGCCGGCGCTCCGCGAGCTCACGATCTTCGAGATCTCGCGTGCGATCGAGGACGCGGCGCGCGCGTTCTCCGACTGGAACGGCAACGTGCTCGACGATCCGCGCACTCGCCTCGTGTTCGCGGACGGGCGGCACGCGCTCGCGCGCACGACGGCGCGCTTCGATCTGATCACGGCTGACCCCGTGCACCCCTGGACGCGCGGATCGAGCGATCTCTACACGCTCGAGCACTTCCGATCGATCGCCGAGCACCTGGCGCCGGGCGGCGTCGCGTCGCAGTGGCTGCCCGTGTACGAGCTCTCGACCGCCGACCTCGAGACGGTCGCCGCGACTTGGTGCGCCGCGTTCGAGCACACGAGCGCGTGGCTCTCGGCCTACGACCTGATCCTGATCGGGTCGCAGGCCCCGCTCGCCGGTGCTGCGCGTCTCGACGCGCTCGCGCTCGACGGCCGGCTGCGCGCGAGCCTCGCGCGCGTCGCGATCCACTCCGGGGTCGACCTGGCGGCGCTGCAGGTGGCGGACGACGCCGAGCTGCGGGCGTTCGCGAAGGGCCGCGAGCCGATGCGCGACGACCATCCGGTGCTCGAGTTCCGCGCGCCGCTCTCGTACCTCTCGGGCTACAACACCGAGGTCTTGCGCTGGGCCGCGCGCCGCGAGTTCGTCGCGCGGCTTCCCGAGTCGAGCCGCCCGCGTGCGATCGCGTTCCGCGAAGCCCTCGAGCGATTCCTCGCGCGACTCCCCGAGGGCGCGGGCCGGGCCGCCGCGAGCTACGGCGAGGAGCTCCTCGCGCTGCGCGGCGCGAGCGGCGGCTGAGCTGGTCCGCGCGCGAGCGCGCGCTATGCTGGCCCGACTCCACACTCGAGCATGAAGATCGCGATCACGGGCGCCACCGGTTTCATCGGCCGCTACATGGTTCACGGCATGGCCAAGGCCGGTCACGACGTGCGCGTCCTCGTCCGCCCCGGGCGCGAGGACGCCGTCGAGCACCCGCGGGAGAAGCGCGCCGAGATCCACGTCGGCGACCTGACGCAGCCCAAGTCGCTCGAAGGCTTCCTCGCGGGCATCGACATCCTGATCCACATCGCGAGCGCGCACGATCACTTCACCGAGGAGGAGATGCGCGCGATCAACATCCAGGGCACCGAGGCGTTGATCGAAGAGGCGAAGCGCAACGCGCCGAGCACATTCCAATTGTGGGTGATCAGCTCGGCGGTGATCGGCGCGCCGGTGTACAGCTACTACCGCGACAGCAAGCGCGTGCAGGAGAAGCTGATCCGCGGCTCGGGCCTCTCGTGGACGTCGTTCCGGCCGACGCTCGTGTACGGGATCGGCGACATGCGGCACACCGCGCCGCTCCTGCGACGCTGCGCGCAGCAACGGGGCACGATCTGGGTGCCGCACGAGGGCCTCTCGAAGATCAACCCGGTGCACGTCGAGGACGTCGTCGACGCGGTGCTCCGCTATTTCAACTTCGACCGCGGAGTCGATTGCGTGTACGAGCTCGCCGGGCCCGAGGGCATCCCCTACAACGACTTCATCGACGTGACGATCCGCGCGGTCGGCGGGAAGGTGAAGCGCCGCAACATCCCGAAGAAGTGGGCCGACCGGTTCATCTTCATGAAGGGCCTCTTCATGGACAACACGGAGGACCGGCGCGCGTCCGCGTATTTCAGCCTCCATCACAACCACGACATCACGAACGCGACGGGCGAGCTGGGCTGGAAGCCGCGGCCGTACGCGACGGGCATCCTCGAAGTCGCGGCGGGCGACTGGTGGAAGCAGGACGAGCCGGCGCTCGCGCGCCGCTGAGCGCGTCAGTCCTCGCGAATCACGGGCAGTCGCAGGACGACGACGAGACCGACCAGCCCCAGCGCGACGAGCACGATCTTCGACGCCGTCCGCAGATCGCCGAAGGCGAGACTCAGTCCGACGGCCGCGATCACCATGGCCACCGCGGTGACCTTCACGTGAAGCCGCACGCCGTGGTAGCGATCCCAATCGCGCAGGAACGGTCCGAACAGACGGGTCTGGTGGAGCCAGCGATGGAGCGCCGGCGAGCTGCGGATCAGAAACCAGCTCGCGAGCAGCAGAAACGGCGTCGTCGGCACGACCGGCAGCACGATTCCGAGCACGGCGACCGCCAAGAGCAGGAAGGCCGACGCGAGATAGAGAACGCGTTTCCACCCGTGGACCGGCCGCATGGGCGAGCCTTGATAGCGCGCGGCGCGGCGCCGGACCAGTCGCCGTTCGTGGGGTATGGTTCCACGTGCGCTCTCTCCACCGGCGCGCGGCCCTGCCGCTCGCAGTCCTCGCCGCTCCACTCGCGCCCGCGATCGCGTCGCCCGGCGCCGAGCCCGTCCGCATCTTCGTCGTCGCCGGCCAGTCGAACGCCGTCGGGGCGGGCGCGGCCGCGTCGCAGCTCCCGACGGAGCTTCTCGCGCCCCAACGGGACGTCCGTTTCTGGTTCGAGATCGGACCCGCGGACGGAGTGCACGACCTCGCGATGCGCGTGAGCTCGGGCGGGAAGTTCGTTCCGCTCGCGCACCAGACCGACGCGAGCGCGCGCACGTTCGGCGGCGCGATCGACGGCTTCGGACCGGAGCTGCGCCTGGGCCGCGCGCTCGCCGACTCGCAGGGCGACGACGTCGCGATCGTCAAGTTCGCGTTCAACGGATCGAGCCTGGCGAGCGACTGGAACAGCGACATCCCCGGCAGCTTGTACGGGCAGATGATCCGCCGCGTCCGCTTGGCGCGGACGTCGCTCGAGCTCGCGGGGCACCCGACGAGCATCGGCGGCGTCCTGTGGATGCAGGGCGAGTCCGACGCGGCGAGCTCGGACGACGCGTGGCTCTACGCCGAGCGGCTGACGAAGCTGATCACGCGCGCGCGAGCCGACCTTGGACACCCGACGCTGCCGTTCGTGATCGGGCGCGTCGACGCGCACATCGATTCGGCGGAGGGATACAGCCTCCCCTACGTGAACGTCATCCGCCAGCAGCAGCAGTTCGTCGCGACGAACGTGCCGTACACGTCGCTCGTCGACACCGACGATCTGACGCTCACGGCCGACCACCTGCACTTCGACTGGAAGGGCGAGCTCGACTTGGGGCTGCGGTTCGCGTCGGAATACTTGGCGTCGGCGTCGACCGGACCCGCGAGCCCGTTCTGCTTCGCCGGCCGCGCGTGTCCGTGCGGGAACGCGACGCTCGGCAGCTTGCGCGCCGGCTGCGCCAACTCGCACGCCCTGGGCGGGAAGCTCCTCGCGGTCGGGACCGCGCGCAAGTCCGACGATCGATTGCAGCTCGCGCTGTCGGGGATTCCGGCGACGAGCGTCGTGCAGTTCATCGAGCAAGACGCACAGTCAGGCGGCGGCGTGGGGACTGCGATGGGCGACGGATTGCGTTGCCTGAGCGGACACCTCGTGCGCCTGGGCGTGAAGGCCGGCAACGCGACGTATCCCGGCGCGAGCGACGTCCCGATCGGAATCCGCGGCATGGCGAGCGCGGGGCGCACGCTCTACTACCAAGCGCTCTACCGCGACGGCGCGAGCTATTGCACGCCGAGCCTCTCGAACTCGACGAACGCGCTCGCGATCACCTGGCAGCCCTGACATGCTCCGAAACGGCGTCGCGTCCTCGCCCCGCGCGAAGACGCGCGAGCCGAGCTAGCATGGGTCCTTCCGCGTCCCGGTCCTGGTCGAACCGTTCCCTCGCGCCGAACGTGGTGATGCGCATGCATACGAAGTACACGCTCGCAATGACGTGCCTCGTCCTGTCGGCTTCCGCGCCGCTCGCCAGCGCGTCGATCGTCGTCGAGTCGACGCTCGGAGCCGGCGGAACGTTCACCAATGCCCCGTGCGGCGACGGCCTGTGCGACACCGGGCCCGCTTGGAACCAGGTGCCGACGTGGCCGGCCATCGTCTCGCCCGTGACCGTGACGGCGCCGATCGACCGCGTGACCTCGGTGACGATCTTCGGTCTCCAGCACACGTTTCGAGGCGACGTCCACGTCTACCTCGAGAACCCCGCGGGGGAGCGCTTCAACGTCATCGTGCGGCCGGGTCACAACGGCGGCAGCATCGGCGATGGCGCCGACGGCAACTTCAACCTGGGCACCTACGTGATCGTGGAATCGGGAGGCGCGGCGATCCCGCTGGGCAGCGCGAACATCAACGGCGGGACGTACAACCAGTTCCTGAACAGCGGCGGCGGCGCGTGGAACAGCCCGATGTACCCGATCGCGAACCTGCCGCTCGGCGCGATCACCGGCGCGGCCGGGACGTGGACGCTCCACTTGCGCGATTGGTACCCGTTCGACGGCGGCTCGATCACGGGTTGGAAGCTCCAAGGCGAGAGCGACGGCGTCCCGCGCTTCTGCTTCGGCGACGGTTCGTCGATCGCGTGCCCGTGCGGCAACAACGGGGCGACCGAGCACGGCTGCGCGAACTCGGCGTTCGCCGCCGGCGCGACGCTCGAAGGCGCGGGCGTGTCGAGCGTCGCGAACGACACGATGCTCTTCGAAGCACGCCAGCTCACCAGCAGCGTGTGCGTGTTCTTCCAGGGGACGATCGACACGCCGCCGGCCGTCATCGACGACGGTCTGGGCTGCGTCGGCGGAACGCTGATCCGCATCGGCACGAAGAGCGTGACGAGCGCGACGGCGCGTTATCCCGAAGCCGGCGACGTGGCGATCTCGATCAAGGGCTCGATCGATCCGCTCGGCGCGACGCGCTACTACCAGGCGTACTACCGGAACTCGATGCCGAGCTTCTGTCCGCCCGCGACGAGCAACCGCACGAATGGCATCGTCGTGACGTGGACGCCTTGACGCAGGCCTCGTCAGCTCCCCCACCGCCGCATCAATGCCGCTCCCGCGAGCGGCAGCGAGATCACCGAGAGCCGCAGTCCCAGCCAGCTCTCTCCCGCGACGCCGTCGAGCGCGAGGAACGCCATCCCGAAGCTGACCGCGAGCGCGCCGACGACGAGACGCCACGACGCAGGCCGTGCACCGCTCGCCTTGGCGGGCCGCTCGAATCGCGAGAACACGAGCCCGAGCGGCACGAGCGCGACGACGAGCACCGCGTGCCAGATCGGTCGCGTCATCCACCATGCGCGCGTGCCCGGCGCGAGCTTCAGCCCGACGCCGCCCAGCGCGGACGACGCCGCGATCACGAGCACCATCGCCGTCAAGTGCCACAGGTAGATCGTCATGATCATCCCGTTGACGAGCACGGTCGCCGTCCACGGACGCGAGCGCGCGAGCCAGCGGCGCATCGGCGCCTCGATCGACAGCAACAGCCCGAGCTGCAACGCGCCGAGCGCGAGCAGCGTGATCTTCGGCGGCGTCGTGTTGCTGATCGCGTCGCCCGGCACGCCGACCATGCTGATCGGATACGGGCCGTGGACGGTGAGCAGGGCGAGCACGATCGCTCCTCCGACCGCCCACGGAAGCGTGCGCTTGGGATCGGAGAAACGTCCGTCGCGCCACGCGTAGCCGAGCTGGTGCACGGCGGACCACACGAACAGGTAATTCATCCAGCCGAGCCACTCGAGGCCCGAGAAGAAGCTCGCGTCGATGGCGATCGCGCACAGCACCATCACCCAGTACGAGCGCATTCCGAGGCGCTCCCACAGCGCGTGCGTGACCGGAACGAGGACGACGACGCCGAGGTAGACGGCGAGGAACCAGATCGGGATCAGCGCCATCTGCGACCCGATGCGGATCATCCCGGGCGAGACGCCACGCGCGTTCGCGATCGCGCCGATCGCGCACCACGTCACGATCAAGACGAGGACC
>CAZQHA010000220.1:6867-7715 GCA_964592795.1 uncultured Planctomycetaceae bacterium
GCGCAGCCGCGACTCGAGCCACAGCGCGTAGGGTTGTCCGTCGCGACGCGCCGCCTGCCACGAGATGCCGTTCGAGTAGCCGCCGACGAGGAAGAAGATCGGCATCACCTGGATGACCCACGTCAGCCAGCGTGTCCACGGGGACACGGCGAGGATGTGCGTCGGCGTGATGTCGCCCTGCGCGCTCACGTACGGCGCGGCCGCAGTCCAGTGGCCGAAGATCACCACCGTGATCGACACCGCGCGCAGGAAATCCACGTAGCGGTTGCGAGACGGAGGAGTGCTCGCGGCGAGCTCGGCGGCACGGATCCAGATCTTCAAGCGCGACGCGCGCCAGTGTGCGGAACGCGAACGCGCACGCAAATCCGCTTGGGAGAAGAGCAACCGCACGAACGGCGTCATCGTCGCGTGGACCATGGATCAGAACCCGAACTCACGGTCGGCCGCGCATGCGGCGGGATCTACGATCGCCGCGCGGACCACCCTGGACTCCGCACTGCCTGACACGGGTCCACGTGCCTCGATTCGCTGGCGGGCTTCGCCCGTGGTGAAGACTTCGGCGTGACCTAGTCGGATTTTTTCCGAGTGCGCCAGGCGCACTCACGTTCCTGGTCGGGAACACGACTTTCCGGAATCGGAACGGCTTCGCCGGAGGCGCTCCGAGGATTTCACCCGCCGCCCCCCTGAGCATCGGCGGAGCTCCCGAGTAGGATCAAGCCACGACGATTTCGCAGGTGGCTCCGCGGATGACGCCGTTGCGGGCGTCGGACCCGCTTGCGAACGGATCTCTCCAATTCGATTCGAGCAAGAGGATGTCATGAAGCTGAACGTCGATTCGTCGAGGGCAC
>CAZQHA010000221.1:0-7696 GCA_964592795.1 uncultured Planctomycetaceae bacterium
GCCGAGGTCGATCAAGAGGATCGGCGCGTCGAGCTCCTCGATGCTCACGTCGTGCGTGATCGTCGAGCTGAAGACCGCGCCCGTCACGAGCGACACGTCGTCGTTCCAGCGGTACTCGACGCCGAGCTGCGCGTCGAATACGTCGAGCGCCTCGACGCCCGCGTCCTCGAACGCCGACGGATCGCCCGTGACGACGTAGTCGACGGCGGCGGTTCCCGTCCAACGCCCCCACGACTTCTGCCCGAGCACGCCGGCGCCCGCGTCGATCTCGCCGTTGCCGAACCCGCGGCTCTCCGATCCCGTCGGCAGCTCGACGCCGACGCGAACCGCAACCGCCGGCGACGACTCGGTCTCGTCGGCGATCGCGTGGGTGTACACGATCGGGATGTCGCCGAGACCGAGCTCGTCCGACTCGAGGTGGTAGATGCGCTGGTCGCCTGCGTGGACCTCCATCTCGTGCGCGAACTGAGGACGCTCGTCGCGGCCACTGTTCGGCAGGAAGAGGAGCGCGTGGAACTCCTCGATGAACTGGTCGAGGAACCCGCTCGTCGAGAACAGCGTCGGGATCTCGATCGAGACGTCGGCGTCGGGCGACACGCCGTAACGCACGCTCACGGCGTTGTGCCACAGCTCCCCGTCGAGCACGACCTCGGAGCTCGACGAGAAGCCGTTCTCGAAAATGCTGCTGTAGGTGCTCGTGAACTGGATTCCGAGCTGGCCCTCCGGCTGCGTCGTCGCCGGCCGCGGGCGGAACGCCATGAACATCAGGTGCACGGGAGCGTTCGCTCGCGTCGCCATCGGTCCGCGCACGACGTGAGCGGGGTCGCTCGAGTACGCGCACGCACCCAGCCCGAAGGCACAGAGCACGGCGGCGACGCGGTGGAAGCGAACCGACCGACTCAACGAGCCTCCGTCCGATCGCTCCGCGAGCGCATCTGCACGCACGCACTGCGCGAAAAACGCACGGACGATCCGTCGCGCAGCGGAGAACGCATTCGGCCGCGCGCCTTGCAAGACTGAGGCCGAGCGCGTTCGCCGATCACGCTAGAACTGGAAGTAGATGAACGGCTTGTACCCGTCCGAGATCCACGGGACGACGAGCGCGATCGCGGCGCCGAGTCCGGCGGCGTACACCCAGTCGGAGGCTCGTTCATGCCAGCGTTCGAACCAACGAACGCGTGACACGATGTGAACGGCGAGACAAAGGACGGCGAACGCGAGCCACAGCCGGCTGGCCTCGCCGGGGCCTCCCGCGCGTGCTCCCACCATTAATTGAAGCATCGCCCAGGTCTTCTCGACGCCCTCGCCGCGGAAGACGACCCAGGCCGCGAGCACGCCGAGCATCGTCAGAAGCGGCCCCAGCGTCGCCGCGAGCTTGCCCGCCGCCGTGTCCGCGCCGACCGCGGCCTTCCACACCCGGTGCAGGATCAAGAACGCGCCGTGCATCAAACCCCACACGACGAAGTTCCAGCTCGCTCCGTGCCACAGTCCGCAGACGAAGAACACGATCCCGAGATTCAGGTACGTGCGAACCGCGCCGCGCCGGTTGCCGCCCAGCGGGATGTACAGGTAGTCGCGGAACCAGCTCGACAGCGAGATGTGCCAGCGGCGCCAGAACTCGGTGATGTTCGCGGAGAGGTACGGGAAGTCGAAATTCAGCGTCAGCCGGTAGCCGAGCAGGCCCGCGGTCGCGATCGCCATGTCGGAGTAGCCCGAGAAATCACAGTAGATTTGGATCGCGTAGAGCACGACCGCGATCCAGTTCGACAGTGCCGACCACTCACTCGGCGACGCGAACACGAGGTCGACGGTCGGCGACACGTTGTCGGCGATGCACGCCTTCTTCACGAACCCGATCGCGAACAAGGTCAGCGCGGCGCGGACGTTCACGTCCTTCCACAGGCGCAGCGACGCGAGCTGCGGCAGGAAGTCGACCGCGCGCACGATCGGGCCGGCGACGAGCTGCGGGAAGAACGTGACGAAGAACGCGAAGTCGAGGTACGTGCGCGCGGGAGGCAGCTCGCGCCGATACACGTCGATCGTGTAGCTCATCGACTGGAACGTGTAGAAGCTGATCCCGACCGGCAGCACGATGCGCAAGGTCGGCGCGTCGACGTGGAAGCCGAGCCAATCGCCGAACGTCACCGCGGATTCGACGAACCAATTGAAGTACTTGAAGAAGCCCAGGATCCCGAGGTTCCCTACGAGCGAGAGGACGAGCCACAGACGGCGTTTGCCGGGTGCGAGATCCTTGCCGAGCATCCATCCGATGAACCAGTCCATCGTGACGGACACGTACATCAGCCCGAGGAAGCGCCAATCCCACGCGCCGTAGAACACGGCGCTGCACAGCACGATCCACCACTTGCGCAACACCAGCGAGCGGAGCGACCAGTAGACGCAGAAGCACGCCGCGAACAGCACGAAGAAGCGGGCTTCCGTGAAGATCATCGGTCCGCCTCGCGCTGCTCCAGGTACGCGCGCGCCAGGAGCCGGCTGAAGATCGCCGCGCCGGCGCGGTTCAAGTGGCCCATGTCGTAGTGGTGCTCGACCTCGAAGAGCTCGGGGTACACGTCCGGTCGGTTGAAGTGCAGCAGCACGGGCACGTGCCCCGCTTCCTTCAACGTGTCGAACAGCGGCGAGCCCACGCGCGCGGGCATCACGACCTGCACCAGCTCGACCCCGTGCGCGGCCGTGTCTTCGTATTGGTCGACGAGCGCGGGCAGGTTGTACGTTTCGAGCGACGTGCCGCGCGCGTTCTCGGCCGGGATCTTCGCGATGAGCTTCTGGTAGCCTTCGAGCGCGGCCAGGAAGTACTCGCGGCCCTCGGTGTGCACCTTGTCCGTCAAGAGCTCCAGCGGCTGGTAGCCGCGCGTCTGTGCGACCAAGTCGACCGGGACGTCCTCGCCGATCTTCGCCGCGTCCGTGCCGAGCGCCTTCGCGAGCACGCGCGGCCCTTGGCCGAAGTTCGACATCTTCTTCGCGAACGCCACCAGGTGGATGCGGTAGAGCTCGAGCTTGGTCGCGAGCGGCGCATCCAATCGGCGGATCGATTCCAGGACGTGGCAGGTCGCCTGCGGTGAATGCCAGAACGTGGCGCGGAGCGACTCGGGGTTCGTGCTGCCGGGCTCGTCGAAGCCCGGATACCACGTGGCGGCTTCGAAGAAGATCGTCTTCAAGCGCGCCGGCTCGAGCGCGAGCAGCTCGCGCAGGACGAAGTCGCTCTCGAAGCCGAACATCCCGTCGGCGCCGAAGTTGAACGTGTTCCAGGGCAGTCCGTTCGCCGCGAGCTCGGCGTCGATCACGCGCGGATCGATCGCGCGGATCATGCGGCTCGAGCCGACGTAGATCGCGTCGATCTCGTCCTTGTGCGCGCGCACGTACTCGTACTTCGCACGCAGGCCGCGCTCCTCCGGCCACGGGACGAGAGGCCGCAACACCGCGGCGACGACCGCGAAGGTCGTGGCAGACACGAGCGCGAGGCCGAGCGCGCGCAGGCCGCGGCGGACGTTCATCGCCCTAGAAGATGAAGTAGATGAACGGCTTGTACCCGAACGCGACCCACGGGATCACCAGGCCCGCGGTCACGCCCCAGCCCAGCGCGTACAGCCAGTTCGGGAGCGCTTCGATCGGCGCTTTCATCCAACGCTTGTAGGCGATCCAGTGCGCGACCGCCAGGACGGCGAACAAGAGGAGCCACCACCGATCGATCACCTCCGTCCCGCCGGACGACAAGAAGAAGAAGATCTCGTACATCTCCTTCGTCTGCTCCCAGCCGCGGCTCGCGAAGATCGGCCAGCCGGCGAACAAGAAGTACGTCGTGATGACGGGACCGAGGTACACCATCGAGCGGCCGAGAGCGCTGTCTGGCGGCGTCGAATGTTTGAAGATGCGGTTCACCGTCACGTAGAACGCGTGCAGCGCGCCGAACGTCACGAACTGCCAACCCGCGCCGTGCCACAAGCCGCACAGCACCATCGTGATCCAGATGTTGCGGATCGTCTTCCCCCACGAACCCCAGCTGCCACCGAGCGGGATGTAGAGGTAGTCCTTGAGCCAGGTTCCCAGGCTCTGGTGCCAGCGCCGCCAGAACTCGCCGATGCTCTGCGAGAAGAACGGGAAGTCGAAGTTGTTCGTGAGCTTGTAGCCGAGTAGGCCCGCGGTCGCGATCGCCATGTCGGAGTAGCCCGAGAAGTCGCAGTAGATCTGCACGTGGTACAGGCAGAGCGCGGTCCAATTGCTCAGGGCGTCGAACTTCCCGGGATCGGCGAACACCTGGTCGGCGGCGGTCGAGACGTTGTCGGCGAGCACGGCCTTCTTGAAGTAGCCGAGCAGGAGCAGCGTCATGCAGTGCCGCACGTGCACGAGCTTCCAGGAGCGCTTCGACTCGAGCTGATACAGGAAGTCGACCGCCCGCACGATGGGACCGGCGACGAGCTGCGGGAAGAACGTGACGTACAGCGCGAAGTTGAGGTAGCTGCGTTCCGCCTTGAGCTGATCGCGGTAGACGTCGATCGTGTAGCTCATCGACTGGAACGTGTAGAAGCTGATTCCGACCGGCAGCACGATCTCCAGCGTGCGGGGTGAGGTCGGCAGCCCCAACCACGCCATGAAAGCGATCGCGGCGTCGATGAACCACTCCGCGTACTTGAAGTAGCCGAGCAGTCCCAAGTTCACGACGATCGAGAACACGAGCCACAGCTTGCGGCGCGACGGTCGTTTCTCGTGCTCGAGCAGCCGGCCCATCACGTAGTCGAACGTGACCGAGCCGAACATCAGCGCCAGGAACTCGACGCTCCACGCGCCGTAGAAGATGCAGCTGCACAGGAGCAGCCACCACTTGCGCCCCTGGTGCGAGCGGATCGACCAGTAGACGACGAAACAGACGACGAACAGGACCAGGAATCGGAACTCGGTGAAGAGCATCGAGGTGTGCGAGCGCGACGACGCCCGCTATTGATTCCGCTCCTCTGTGTCGCCGCGCTCGATCTCTCGCACGAGCGACTCGGCGAGCAAGTCGCTGAGCTCCTGCGTGCCGAGCCGTGTGGGGTGCCACGCGTCCTGCAGTCGATCCATCTCGAAGAGGAAGGGATACTTCTCGGGCTGGTTGAAGTGGAAGAGCACGGGCACGTGTCCGCTTTCGTGGAGCACGCGGGCGTCGGGCGAGCCGCGCATGCTCGGCAGGACGACGTAGATGAGCTGCATGCCGGCCTGGCGGACGAGCTCCTGCTGGGAGCGCAGCGCGGCGAAGTTGTAGGTGGCGAGGTCGGTCGGCGCCGCGTTCTGCGCGGGAATCTCGCGGATCATCGCCTTGTACTTGTCCTGGGACTTCAGGAACTCGTTCCGATTGAACTCGTGATAGTGGTCGGTCAGCGCTTCCAGCGGCTGGTACCCGCGACCCTCGGCGATCTCCGCGACCGCGATCTCCTCGCCGACCTCGTCCGCGTCGGTGCCGCTGAGCCTCGCCCAGATGCGCGCACCCTGGCCGTAGTTCACGTACTTCCACACCATCGTCTCGAGGTGCGTGCCGGCGAGCTTGAGCCGCTCCCACGCGGGCTTGTTCGAGAGCCACAAGGTCTCGAGCGCCTTCATCGTCTGCGGCAGCGTGTGCCAGTACACGTTGCGCTGCGAGTGCGGATCGGCCCAGGGGTCGTCGAAGCCGCCGTACCAAGTGTTCGCTTCGAACAGCACGTACTCGAGCCGCGCGGGAGAGAGCGCGAGCAGCTCGCGCAGGACGAAGTCGCTCTCGAGCGCCATCATCCCGGCGAGCCCGAAGTTGAACGAGCGGAACGGCCGGCCCGTCGCCTCGATGTCCGCGTCGATCCGGCGCGGGTCGATGCCGCGCAGCACGCGCGAGGAGCCGATGTACACCGCGTCGAACTCGTCCTTGTGCGCGGCGAAGTGCTCGTACTTCGCGCGCATCGCCTTCTCCTCCGGCCACGGCACGAGCGGGTGGATCAGCAGGGCGACCGTCCCGAACCCCAGGAGCCCCAGCCCCACGAGCGACGTCGTCGGGCCGAGCGGAGGCGTGTCGCCGCTCGTCACTGCGAATGCTCCATCTCGGCGGCGAGCGAATCGGCGATCAGAGCGCTGAGCTCCTGTGCGCCCAGTCGCGAGAGGTGGCCGATGTCCCAGCGGCGGTCGATCGCGAAGAGCGAGGCGTACTTCTCCGGATCATTGAAGTGGAAGAGGACGGAGATGTGCCGGCCGTCGCGGAGCGCCAGCGGATCGGGCGTCCCGCGTACGGTCGGCATCACGACGTGGACGAGCTCGACGCCGTGGGCGGCCGCCGCGTCCTGCTGCGAGCGCAGCGCGGCGAAGTTGTAGGTCGCCAGCGTGTCCCGCGCCGCGTTCGCCGCCGGGATCGCGGCGATCAACTGTGGATAGCGTTCCTGCGCCTGCGGCGTCAGGAACACTTCGTGGCCTTCGGTGTGGAAGTCGTCGGTCAACCCTTCCATCGGCTGATAGCCGCGACCCTCCGCGATCACGTGGACCGGGATCTCGGCGCCGATCTCCTCCGCGTCGAGGCCGCACAGGCGCGCGAAGATGCGCGCGCCCTGACCATAGTTGACGAGCTTCCAAGCCATCGTCTCGACGTGGGTGCCGGCGAGCTTGAGTCGTTCCCACGCCGGCTCTTTCGCGAGCCACAGCGTCTCGAGCGCCTTCATCGTCTGCGGAACCGTGTGCCAGAAGACGCTGCGCTGGGAGTGAGGATCGGTGCCGGGGTTGCCGTACTTGGCGTCGTAGCCGCCGTACCAAGTGTTCGCCTCCATCAGCACGAACCGCAGTCGCGCCGGCGACAAGTCGAAGAGCTCGCGCATCACGAAGTCGCTCTCGAGCGCCATCATCCCGTCGAGCGCGAAGTTGAACGACCGGAACGGCTTGCCGCGCGCCTCGAGCTCCGCGTCGACGACGCGCGGGTCGATGCCGCGGAGCATGCGCGAGGAGCCGATGTACACGGCGTCGAACTCGTCCTTGTGCTGCGCGAAGTGCTCGTATTTCGCGCGCATCGCGCGTTCCTCGGGCCAGGGCACGAGCGGATGGAGCAGCGCGGCGACGGCGCTCAAGCCCGCGAGGCCCAGCCCCACGTAGAGAGACGTCGGTCCGATCGGGGGAGTGTCGCCGCGAGTCATCGGACGGGACGGACCGGGGGGAGCTTCGGGGACATCTCGAAGGGGGTATCGGGAGAACCCGCGATGGAGCTTTGTCGGCGCAACGAGGCGAAAAGCCTAGCCAGCGCGATCTCGAATGGAACGCCTGTGCCGGCTCGGGGTTTCGACTCGGCGCCAACGTCCCTCCGGCCCGCGAGTATCCCGCCGTCTCTCCCCCGGTCTTCGATCCCCCCGACTCGTTGCCCCCGTGCAAAAAGCGAGTTTGGCCACTAGCTAGACAACTACTCGAGTAGTAGAACGGGCTGGTCGCACCGAGAGAGCGTCTCCAGCAGAGGAACTTCCATGGGCCGATCCCACCACCTGGCCGACCTGCAGTACGCGATCATGCGCGTCCTCTGGGAGGAGGGCGAAGCGACGGTCGCACGCGTCCAGGAGCGTCTCGCGCAGTCGGAGAAGCACGAGCGCGCGCTCACGACGATCGCGACGATGCTCACGAAGATGGAGAAGAAGGGCGTCGTGGCCCACCGCTCCGAGGGGCGGATCTTCGTCTACCGCGCGCTGGTCCAGGAGGACCTCGTGCGCCG
>CAZQHA010000222.1:0-7672 GCA_964592795.1 uncultured Planctomycetaceae bacterium
GGCGGTGCAGATCGCCGCCGCGAGCGCGGGGCAGGACGCCGACGAGCTTCGCGACGCGTCGCTGGGCGCGATGATGTGGATGCAGGACACGGTCGTGCAGGGCGGCATGGGATACGGATCCGACCGCCTGTACGGAGCGACGCGCACGCAGGGCTACGTGACCGCGGCGCGCGACAACCAGCTGCTCGCGAGCGGTCCGCTCGACGAGAAGGACTTGAAGCGGATCCCGAGCGACGCCACGTGGGCGGCGGTCTGGCGCATGAACCCGAAGGGGGTCATGGCCGTGATGAGGCAGGCGATCACCGCGCAGGTGCAGCAGCAGGGCGGCGCCGACGTCGATCCGTTCGAGATGATCGAGAACGTCAGCGGCTTGGACGTCGAGGAGGACCTGTTCGACACGTTCGGCGAGACGGCCGGCATGTACACCTCGGTCGCGACCGGCGGCGGCGGATGGACCTCGGTGGTCGCGTTCTCCGCGGTGGCGAACGAGAAGAAGCTGCGCGAGACCATGGCGTGGGTGGAATCGGAGATCAACTCGCTCGCGGCGGCGCAGGCCGAGGGCTACGTGTCGCTGCGCGTCCGTCACGTCGACGGGCAGCACCTGACGACGCTGACGTTCCCCGGATTGCCGATCCCGGTCGAGCTGTCGTACGCGCTCGCGGACGGCTACGTGTACTTCGCGCTCAGCCCGCAAGCGCTGCTCGCGGCGATCCGGCAGGCGCGCGACGGCGAGTCGGGCCTGGCGCAGAACCCGCGTTTCGCGGAGGTCGCCGGCGCGAGCCTCGACGACGTGTACTCGATCGCGTTCGTCGACGTTCCGGCGCTCGTGCGCGACGGCTACAGCCTCGTGAACCTGGGATGCGCCGCGCTCGACAACGCGCTGCGCTCGAAGAGCGACCCGGCGCGCGATCCGGGCATCGTGATGCCGAGCTACCACGAGCTCGAGCAGGGCGCGAAGGCGTTCGTGCAGATCGGCCGTCTCGAAGGCGACGACAGCGTCGTGACGTGGCAGGCCGATCGCTCCGTGCTCGTCAACGCATGCGGGATGTCCGGCCTCGTCGGCGGATTGAACGGAGTCGCCGCGTTCGCGGGCTTGATCGCCTTCGTCAAGATCGCGGAAGACAAGCGAGCCGAAGCCGCGCTCGAGCAGGCGATGGAGCTCGAAGAGACGCAAGAGGCGATGGAGGACGCGCTCGATCAGCTCGAGGAGGAAATGGACGACATGGGCGACCCGGAAGACGAGGGGACGCCTCCGGTGCCCGTGCCGGAGAACGATCCGAAGTGACCGAGCTCAGATTGGGGCGTTGTCGGTCACCGTGAGCTGACCGCAGAACTCCGCGACGCGCGCAGCACCGTCGAACCGCATCCGCCCCGCCGCTCGCGCTTCCGTGAGAGGCTCCGATGGGCTCGAGAGCGCGGATCGCACGCACCGACCCAGACTTTCCGCGGTCAGCTCACCCGGCGGCAGCATCGTGATCCATCCGAGCTCGTCCAGCCGGCGGGCGCGGATGAGCTGCTCGGCGCGGTGCATCACGCGCGGCACGACGATCGCGCGCTTGGCGAAACGCAGCGTCTGAGTGACGGTGTTGTATCCGCCGGTGCAGATCACGAGATCCGCGTGCTCGAGGTACGGGCTCGTGGTCGGCACGAAGTCGACCCAGCGGACCGGCAAGCCGTTCGACTGTTCCCGGAAGAGCGCGAGCGCGCTCGAATCGAGGAAGGGGCCCGTGAGGACGACGGATTCGTGCGCGATCGGTCGCGGGAGCCCGCGCAACATCTCGAGGTACGCGCCGATCAAGGTCTCCCCTCCGTCGCCGCCACCGACCGTGAGGACCACGCACGGCTTCGAGCCATCCAGCCGTGCCTGCGCGTCGAGCGACTCGACCTCGAACTCGCCGACGTAATTGCAGTACGCGCTCTTCGCGACCAGCTCGGGCGGGAACTGGTACGCGGCCGCCGCGTCGAACACGTCCGGCTGGCCGTAGATGAGGATGTGCTGGTACAGATCCCGCAGCGCGTCGTAGATCCCGTGACGCTGCCAGGACGCGACGACCGTCTGCGGATCGTCGATGACGTCCCGCAATCCGATCATCTTGATGCACGCCGGACGGTGATCGCGGAGCCACTCGAGCGCCGGCTGAAGCTCGCCCTTCATTCCCAGCGGAGCGTGATCGACGAGCAGAACGTGCGGATCGTAGTCCTCGAGCGATCGCAGCACGATGTTGCTGCGAAACCGCAGGATGCCTTCGTCGGAAAGCCCCAGCGAGCGCGCCTCGTAGCGCTCGGCTCCGGTCTTCCGCACGGCCGGCAACTTGATGTAGTCCACGCCTTTCGGGAGCGCGTACCGATGCACCGCGGGCGAGCCCGTGATCAGAAGGATGGAGAGCGACGGAAAGCGCTCGACGAGCGCGCGGGAGATGTTCAACGACCGCTGCAGGTGGCCCAAGCCCAACGTGTCGTGCGAGAACATCGCCATCCGCGTGCCGGCGCCGAAGGGCTTGCGCGTCGCGACGCCCGGGTGTGCCGGACGAGCTCGTTCGACCGCGTTCTTGAGCACGAGGATCGAACCGTGGCCCGTGCCGTCCGTGTCCTTCAGCGACTCCACGTGCGCTTCGAGTCGATTGCCGTTCTCGTCGACGAGCTTGGCGTTCGACAGGTCGGCGAAATCGCCGATCGGAGCCGTGCCCGCCGCTCGTTCGAGACGCCATCGCGAACGCAGCACGTCGACGACGTCGCGGTCGAGCGCCTGATCCTGGCGACAGCCCACGAGCTCGGCCGCGACCGGATTGATGAAGCAGATCAGGCCGCGCTCGTCGGTGACGAGGATCGCGTCCGGCCGCGCGCCCTGGCTCGAAGCGAGAGCTCGCTCGCCCTGGTGAGCGCGGCGGCGGCGGCGCTGCTCGCCCAGCGCCGTCGAGAGCGACGCGCGCAACTGCGACTTGCTGATCGGCTTCACCAAGTAACCGAGCGCGCCGACGGCCTGGGCCCGCGTCACCGTCTCCTCGTCGGCGTACGCCGTCAGGAACACGACGGCGGCGTCGTTCTGCGCCCTCAGCTCGCGGGCGACGTCGATGCCGTCGCCGTTTCCGGACAGGTTGATGTCCATCAGGACGACGTCGGGAGCGGTCGCGACCGCCGAACGGAGCGCTTCGCTCGCCGTGGAGGCCGCGCCGCACACGTGATAGCCGAGGTCCTGGACGATCGTTCGCAAGTGGAGCCGGACGATGTTGTCGTCCTCGACGATCAGGATTTTTTCGTTCATCGGCGGTTCAGCTCACCAGGACGGGGCTAGGCGAAGGAAACTCGACACGGAACGACGCGCCGCCGCGGCTCTCGAAGTGCATCCGCCCCTTCAGCTGCTCCACCAGCGCTTCGACGAGGCTGAAGCCCAGGGACGTGCGGACGTCGCTCGCCGGGACGGCGGAGAGACCGCGCCCGCTGTCGGTGACCTCCAGCACGATCGCGTCCGAGGCGCCGCTGCGGCACCCGATTCGGATCGAGCCCGCCGCGTCGGACGCGAACGCGTGCTTGAAGGCGTTCGTGACGAGCTCGTTGACGATCAAGCCGCACGTCAGCGCCTGGTCCAGCGGGAGCGAGAGATCGTCGACGTCGACGCTCACGTCGATTCGCCCCGGCCGGTCCGCGTGCGACTGCGCCAGGTTCGCGGCCAAGAGCTCCAGGTACGCGCGCATCCGGATCGACTGCAGATCGATCGAACGGTAGAGCTGCTCGTGGATCAGCACCATCGAGCGGATGCGATCCTGGCTGTCCTGGAACTTCGAGAGCGCGAGCGGATCGGAGACGCTGCGCGACTGCAGCTCGAGCAAGCTCGAGATGACTTGTAGGTTGTTCTTCACGCGGTGGTGCACCTCGCGGAGCAGGAGATCCTTCTCCGCGAGCGATCGGCGCAGGCTCTCTTCGAGCTCCTTGCGGGAGGTCAAGTCCTGCGCGAGACACGCGTAGCCGCGCACGGTCGCGCGATCCGCACCGAGCGCCGACGCCGACAACGTGACCGCCACCGACGAGCCGTCCTGCCTGCGGAGGCGATGTTCGCCGCTCGCGACGAGCCCGTTCCGCGCGTCGGGCGTGAGCGCGTTCGCGAGGTCCGGGCAGACCTGCCCGAAGGGCATCCCGATCAGTCGCGACGCGTCGTAGCCGAGCAACTTCCACGCGGCCGGGTTCGCGCTCGTGATCCTCCCGTCCGGATCGAGCAGGAACAGCGCACCGGCGATCGAATCGATGACTTCGTTCAACTTCGCGACGGACACCGTGGTCGCGGACAGTCGCTCCGCCATCTGGTTGAACGTGCGCGCCAGCACGCCGATCTCGCCTGCGGCATCGCTCGCGACGCGCGCCGAGAGATCTCCGTCGCCGATCCGGCGCGCCGCGGCTCGCAGCTCGTCGATCGGCTTGGCGATCGAGCGCGCGACCCAGTAACCGAGCGCCGACGCGAGCCCCAGGCCGACGATGGTCGCGACGATCGTCACCCGCGTCGCCGCCGCCGAGTGCTGCGCCACGCCGTGCACGTCCTCGGCGAGCTCCTCCTGGATCTCGAGCTGGTAGGAATGGATCGAGGGGAGGAGCTCGCCGCGCAGCTGCGGCTCGAGCGACTCTCCCAGGAACGTCTGGGCCGACTCGGGATCGCTGCTCGCCAGCGCGATGAAGCGCGTCAGCTTCGACCCGAGCTCCGGGCCGTTCCGCTCGAGCGGCGTCACGAAGCGCTCGACCTCGCTCTTCAGCTCGCGTTCGAGCTCCACCGCGCCCGCGCTCGAGAGCTCGCGCACCTCGTGCTCCGCGCTCGATCGGATTCGCGCCACGACCCGGATGAAGTCCTCCGAGGCCTCGACGAGCTCGTCCTCGACTCCGGCGCACGCGGCCCGCAGCGACGCGGCACGCGCTTCGTCGGCCGCCGCGAGCGCCTCTCGCAAACGGTAACGCTCCTTGAGCAGTTGCTCGGATCCGGTCAGGCAGGTCTGGATCGCGAGCGCGATCCGCGACGTCAGCTCGATGCGATGCACCGGTCCGCGCGGCGTCTCGATCGAGAGCCTCGACGGCACGCGGATCGGCAGTCCCTCGATCTCGAGTGCGAGGTCCGGATCGGCGCCCGCGACCTTCGTGATCGGCCCTTTGATCTTGTCGTTCGACTTGATGATGCCGCTCGACTTGATCTTGCGCGCCATCCATCCGCCGCCGGTCTCGATGCGGCAGTTGATCTCGACGCGCTGGCCGGGCGCGAGGGACTCGAGCGAGCGGTTTGGATCGCTCGTCTCGAGCTCGGTGTCCTCGGTGACGCGGATCGAGCGTCCGAACATCGTCACCCGGCCGCGTTCGAGATCGATCGACTCGATCGGTCCGCGCAAGCGCGGACGCCCGGTGTACGGGAGCTCTTCGATGCTCGACGCGAGGAACGAGTCGCTCTCCCAGGCGCCTTCGAACGAGAGCTCCCGACCGAGGACGGCAACCGGGTCGAGCGACGTCTTGGAGTACGGACTGAGCTGCGACAGCTCTTGCCGAATGTCGACGTGGAGTCGGTACGACACGAGGCTCGCGATGCCCGCGGGAACGACCACGACGAGCACGACGAGCATCAGGCGTTGTCGCAGGGTCATGCTGGTTTCATCGAACTCGAATCGGGACGCCGATCGGACACGCCAGCGGCACGCCGCCGGTGGAGCGCAGGCCCGCGCACAACTCGAGCACCTCGTCGCCGTTCCAGCCCGAGAGCGGCGGAGCGACGACCAAGTCGCCGGACTCGCCGAAGAGCGTGATCGGCAGGCTGTTGCCCGCCGCGTCGACCGCGAACACGCTCGTCATCGCGCTGGCGACGTCCACCTCTCCCCCGATGAACCGAAGGCGGAGCTCCGCTCCGCGCGCGAGAGGCGCAGTCCACGCGGGCTCGATGGAGCCCACGTAGAAGAGCACCGGCGGCACGGCGTCGTCGCGGCCGGGTGGGCCTCCACGAGGCGATCCGAACGGTCCCGCGTCGATCGACGCGCCTCCCGGAGGCGACATTCCGGCGCCGACTGCGGCCGAGCTCGGTGCGACGCGCAGATCGTCGACGACTCCTGCGTCCGACGCACGATCGAAGAAGGCGACGGCCGCGGGCAGCACGAGAGGTTCCGCCGCCGGCGTGATCGCGATCGACGCGCCGAGGATCATGGTCGACGTGCGCGCGACGTCGTCGTCGCCGATTTCCACGAGCGTTCCGGCGGGCGAGCTCGGAGGAGCCGCGAGCTCGATCTGCGTCGTGCTTCCCGCGACCGCGCGCGCGAACTCGCGCGCGACTCGTTGGAAGAGCGGCGGCGTGCTCGAGTCTTGAGCGACGCCGTCGTGGCTCACGCTTCCGGTCCAAGGGCTCGCTTGGAGGTACGCGATGCTCGAGACGGCGAGGCCGGGCACGACCTCGCTGACGAATCCGCCGGCTTCGTTCCCGGCGAGCAAGCAGTGAGACGCGAGAACGCCCACGTTGCCGCCGCTCGCACGGATGCCCGCGCCCAGGTTTCCCATCAGCGACGACGCGGACACCGTGACGGTCCCCGCGAACGTTTCCGACGACACGATCAAGCCGTCGGCCGCATTGGCGCTGCTCGCCAAGCGGTGGACGAGCACTGTCGCGTGCGAATCGACGTCGAGCTCGACTCCCGCCCTCCGGTTCGCGCGCGCGCGCGCTCCGCGCACGACCACGCTCGATCGCCACGACGGAAACGGCTCGTAATCGACGTCGATCCCCAGTCCCCCGAGACCGTTGGCCGTGAAATCGCAGTCCTGCACGGTGATTTCGAAGAGGCCGCCCTCGGCGCCGCCCGCCGGCGGCGCGGCCAAGTGGACCTCGAGCCCTTCGGTCGCGTTCCCGTCGAACGAGGAGCCGCGGACGACGAGACGCGCGGTGTCACCGCTCGGCGCGACGAGCGCGTTCAGGTCCATGCCTTCGTTCTGGTTGTTCGAGCACTGCGTCGCTTCCAGGGTCAAGTCGAACGCGCCGTCGACGGAGATCCCTTCGAGCTCGCAGCCGAACGCGCTCACTCCGCTGATCACGACGCGCGTCATGTCGAGCGCCGGCGTGGAGCGCAGCTTGATCCCGCGCTGACAGCGCTGGATCGAGAGCGAGCGCAGCTCGAGCGGCTTCTCGGTGTCGTCCACGCCCGCCGCCGCCGTGCCGACACCGTCGAGCCGGAGGCCGTCGAGGACCGCCGGCGCGTCGATGCCGCTCTCGATCTTCGCGATCGCTTGTCCGGCGGCACCGATGAGTCGGGTCGGATGCCGTTCCGGATCGCGCGCATCGAGGAGCCGTGCGAATTGCTCCTCGTCGAGGAGATGCGCGGCGTGGTGCGTCGGCCGCAACGGCAGCTTCCGCGGGGTCGATCCGAGGTCGGTCGTGAACCCTCCGCTGACGCAGACGCCGGTGTAGATCGGGAACGCGGCGTTGGGGTAGTCGCCGCTCACCACCCACACGTTTCCATTGCCCTGCGACGAGGCGATGAGCACACCGAGCAAGAGGTCGTTGAACGCGCTCTCCGGCGTCAGGCCGTCGCCGCCGGCGTCGGCGCCGACGTCGACGAAGATCGGCGAGCGCGTGCTGACGGTGAGCACTGGCCCGCTCGGTGAATACGCGCCCTCCGCGCCCTGGCGCAAACCCAGACCGACGCACAGCTCCGCGTCCAGTGCCAGCCCG
>CAZQHA010000223.1:0-7665 GCA_964592795.1 uncultured Planctomycetaceae bacterium
CCGCGCCTCAAGTGGGCCGGCGATTGGATGCACACGAATGCGGTGCACTACGAGCCGTCGTCGGACTTGATCGTGCTGTCGAGCCCGCGGTTCAGCGAGATCTTCATCATCGATCACTCGACGACGACCGCCGAAGCACGCACCGAGAAGGGCGGGCGCTGGGGCAAGGGCGGCGCGATCCTCTACCGCTACGGCAATCCCAAGAACTACAGCGCGGGCACCGACGCCGATCGCCGGCTGTTCGCGCAGCACGACGCGCAGTGGATTCCGCCCGGATATCCGGGCGCCGGGAATCTCACCGTCTTCAACAACGGCACGGATGACCGCGAGCACAGCTCCGTCGACGAGATCGTCCTGCCCTTCGATGCCAAGCGCGGCTTCGCGCGCGAGCCGAAGAAGCCGTTCGGCCCGAGCGCGCCGGTGTGGAGCTACACCGATCCGAAGAACTTCTACTCGTTCTTCATCTCCGGCTGTCAGCGGCTGCCGAACGGCAACACGTTGATCTGCTCCGGCAAGGACGGGCGGTTCTTCGAGGTCACCACCGACAACAAGATCGTGTGGGAATACCTGAACCCCTACGGCGGCGAGATCCCGCCCAGCTTCGGGGACGCGGCGCCCAAGGGCGATCCGCCGCCGAAGGTCGAGCCGATCGCCGTCTTCCGCGCGACGCGCCTCGCTCCGGATCACCCGGGCCTGGTCGCGCTCGGCATCACCGCGAAACGGTAGCGAGCCTCGAGCTCAGGCTTCGACCGCGACGTCTTCCCAGAAGCCGATCCAGTGATCGATCGTCTTCATCCGCGCGCGGGGGGCTTCGTACGACCACGCCGCGCGTTCGCTGCGCTCCTGGCCGTCGGCGACGTCGTAGAACTGTACGCCGTGCGGGCACTCGCCGTCGCTCGACGACTTCGGCGCCGCACGGAGCAGCTCCATGCGCACCGATTCGCGCGGGAAGTATCGGTAGCCGTCGACCTCGATCGTCCGATCGCTCTCGGCCAGCACGCGACCGCGCCACAGCGCCTTCATGCGCACATCTCAGCGCCGCGCATGTGCGAGAATCAAGCGGGCGACGTGCCGGCCGGCGACGCGACCCGACGCTTCGAGCGTCCGGCCGAGCGCGAGCTCCGCGGCGAGCCGCGTCGCGAATCGGCAGCCCGAGCCGCGGATCTTCCCGCCCGGCACGCGCTGGTGGCGCAGCCACGCGAGCCGACCGTCGCGCGTCGCGACGAGATCGCGCACGGGGCTCTCGCGCGAGTGTCCGCCCTTGACGACGACCGCCGCGCAACCGCGAGCGAGCAGCATGCGCGCCGCGCGGATCCGGACGGGCAGCGATGACGCAATTTCGGGGAGCGAAGCTCCGGTCAGCTCGGCGGCTTCGATCAAGTTCGGGGTGAGGATCACGTTCGCGGTCGCCACGCGCGTCAAGAAGGCCTCGATCGCCTCGTCGTCGAGGAATCGCACGCCGCTCGAGGACGAGATCACCGGATCGACGACGATCGGGAGCGCCTCGCCGTGCATCGCCGTCGCGTCGCGCGCGAGCTCGCCCGCGGCGTTCATGTGATCCTTGCCGGGCAAGAGGCCGATCTTCACCGCCGCGAGCGGCAGGGCGCACGCGGCGCGAGCTTCGCGCAGCCACTCCTCCGCCGGCCGCGCTCCCAGCGAGCGCACCTCGCGATCGTCCTGGTCGGTCCAGGCCGTCACGACGCTCACGGGCTCGATCGGCAAGCGCCGGACGCTCGAGCGATCCGCATCGATGCCGGCGCCGCCGGACGAGTCGTGACCCGAGACGATGAGGAGACGCAATTTCTCGCGACGAGGTGCGGGTGGTCGCTCTGAAGTCATCCGGAACTCTTCGGCGCGCGGCGCGCACACGGCGCGGGCAGCATCGTACAGCGCGCGCACACCCCATGGATCGCGCGCGGCGTGGTGTCAAGTCGGGGCGAAACGAAGCCGGAGCTCGCCGGCGGGCACGCACGATCGAGTGCGCGCGGCCGCGCCTGTGCCGGATCGACGAGCGCGCCTAGAATCGCGCCCGGACTCTTCGATGACGATCCCGTCACTCGCGCTCGCGCTGCTGTCTGCGACTTCCATCGGCGACGAAGCACGCGCGTTCCTCCCGCTCGTTCTCGGGGAAGTGCGCGGCGGCGATTACGTGGAATTGCGTAACGGGACGAAGCTCGCCGGCCGCGTCGTGTACGAGGACGAATCGCGCGTCGTGCTGCGCGAGGGCTCGAAGCTGCGCGAGATCGAGCGCGGCGAGGTGAAGAACGTCGTGTCGCGCGCATCGAAGTCGCGCGAGGCCATGCGCCGTTGGCACGACCGGAAGGCCGACGATCCGAACGCGCTGCTCGACATCGTGCGCTACTGCCTGCGCATGGATCTCGAGGACGACGCACGCGTGTTCGCCCGCGCGGCGCTCATCGAGAACCCGGCGGACGAGGCCGCGCACGAAGCCCTCGGTCACCAGAAGCGTCCCGAGGGATGGGCCGAGCGCGTCGGCGCCCGCTGGGTCGTGTGCGAGGAGCTCGACGGCGTCCACTCGAGCTGGAAGACCGCATGGGAGCTCGCGAGCAGCCACTACGAGCTGCGCTCGAACCTCGACGTCGCGACCGCGATCGGCGCCCTGCTCGACCTCGAATGCTTCTACGGCTCGTTCTTCGAGGTGTTCGGCCGCGAGCTCTCGCTCCACGAGGTGATCCGGCCGATGGCCGCGCAGATCCACGGCGCCGGTGACTCGTTCCCGGCCGCGCTCGTCGGCCGCATCGCCTACTACGACGCGTCGCTCGCGACCGTGATCGTCGACGCGTCGAAAGGCCTCGAGCGCGGCTTGCTGATCCACGAGGCGACGCACCAGATCCTGCGGGCGACCGCGGACGGAACGCGCGGCACGACGAGCGACATCCCGGCGTGGCTCGACGAAGGTCTCGCCGAGTACATGCGCGCGTGCATGACGGGTCCGCCCGGACGCCTACGCTTCGACGCGAAGCTCCGGATCGACGATCACTTCAAGCAGCACGCGGCCGCGAAGGAGCCGTTCGATCTGGCGCGACTGCTCACGTTCGACACCGGCGAGTTCCACACCGCGTCGAGGTCGGACTTGCGCTACGCGCAGGCGTACACCCTCGTGCAGTACTGCCTGCACGGCGACGGCGGCAAGCACCGCGCGCGCTTCTTCGACTTCGTGCGCGGCGCGTACAAGTCGAAGGGCTCGCCGACGCACTTCAAGGCGGCGCTCGGGATCGAAGACGACGCGTTCGAGAAGGCGTGGACGGGGTACGTAAAGCGGCAGAAGTAGGGGCAGGCGTACGTCCCCGCCGCCACCGATGGGATCGCGCCGCGCTCCGCGCGACTCTCAGAACCCGTTGTCCGCCAGGAACTGAACGGCCGCGAGGATCTCGGCCCGGCCGTGCCGCGGATTGATGTCGAGCACGCGCTCGGCTTCGCGCGGCAAGTAGCCCGCGACGAGCTTGAAGTCGACCTCGCCCGAGCCCGGCGGCATCTCGGCCGTGCCGTCCGCCTGGTCTTGGAGGTGCATGCCGACGACGCGCGGGGCGTACGCATCGAGCCATTGCCCCTGCGTCTGCATCCCGGCGCGCTCCCGGAGCTGGATCCGGCCCGTGTCGTGCCAGTATCCGAGTCCGCGCGTCGAGAGGTCGTCGAGGACCCAGCCGACCGCTTCGAAGTTGAAGAGCTCCATCAGGCCCGGGCCGGCCTCGATCGCGAGCTTCGTCTCGGGGAACTCGGTCAAGAGGGTGTGGAGCGAGCGGCACACGTGCTCGATCTGCCGCTGTCCCTTCTTCTGCACGCGGCACGCGAACGCGCGGATCTCCTCGCGCAGGAGGTCGGTCGGACCGTCGCGCAGGAGCCGGGCGTGGAGCTGGTCGGCCTCTTCCTGGAGCGCCTTGTCCTCCACCTCGCCGCCGCGCACGACGACGGTCGGGCAACCGTACTTCTGCGCCAGCCGGACGTGACGGCGCACGCAGTTCATCGCGCGCTCGCGGGCGTCCTCGTCGAGGCTGCCGAGCTTCGTGCCCGACATGTGCTCGGACCGCGGATCGAGGCAGCCCGCGACGATCGAGCGCACGGCGATGCCGGTCTCGCGCCGGGAATCCTCGAACCCGTTCAGCTTGACGGGCGCGTCCAGAAGGCCGAGCTCGAGCCGCCGGAATCCCATCGCGACGGCGGCGAAGGCCTGATCCTCGATCGTGCGCAGCCGACTTCCGTAGCAAGTCGTCGACAGCGAGTAGTTGTTGGGGATGCCGGGTTGGATATACACGCCGAGACTCGCGTTTGCTCGCGAGTGAACGCTGCGCCTGCCTATCGATGCTTCCTAGGTTTCGCCCCGAGGAGTTTCGCGATCCGCGCACGTCGCTCGCCGGACGATTCCCAAACCCGGCATGTCGCGCGACGAGACCGCGCTTCGATCAGCTCGAATTCGACATGGTCCGGTGCGCGCCTGCCGACTCTCCACCGACCTACCTGCGTGCCTGCCGGACCGAAAGAACTCGCGAGGGCCGGAAAGATACAAACTCCCTGTCGAAAAGGGAAAAACGGCCCGAATCGAGGCCGAACGGCTCAGACCCGGACCGACGAGGTCGCGCCGACGAGCGCGCGGTACCGCGTCAGGACGGGGTCGACCTCCGCCTCGATGAACTCGAGCACCTGCTGCGGGGCGCGGCCGACGTAGCGGGAGCCGTCCAGGAGCTCGTCGAGCCGCCCGGCGACGCGGGCCAGCAGCGGATCCGCCGCCAGGAGCCGCTTGAGCGGGTTCGGTCCCCCTTCCTCCTTCAGCACGCGCGCCGCCTCGTGGCTCGCGCGACGCACGGCCTCGTGCACGTCTTGGCGGTCCGCGCCGGCCTTCACGGCCTCCATCATCAGGTTCTCGGAGGCGAGGAACGGCAGCTCCTCGTCGAGCTTGCGCCGGATCACGTTCGGGTGCACGACGAGGCCCGAAGCCACATTAAGGTAGAGGTTCAGCACCGCGTCGGTGGCTAGGAACATCTCGGCGATCGCGATGCGGCGGTTCGCGGAGTCGTCGAGCGTGCGCTCGAGCCACTGGTTCGCCGCGGTGTGCGCCGTGTTGTCGAGCGCCGCGATCACGTAGCGCGCGAGCGAGCACATGCGCTCCGAGCGCATCGGGTTGCGCTTCCAGGGCATCGCCGACGAGCCGACTTGCGACGACTCGAACGGCTCCTCGATCTCGCGCCGGTGCGCGAGCAGGCGCAGGTCGGTCGCGAACTTGTGCGCGGATTGAGCGATCGAAGACAGCGCTTGCGTGACGCGGAAATCGAGTTGCCTCGGGTATGTCTGGCCGGTGACGCCGAAGCTGCGCTCGAAGCCCATCTTGTGCGTCACGAGTCGGTCGAGCTCGCGCACCTTGGCGTGGTCGCCGTCGAAGAGCTCGAGGAACGACGCCTGCGTCCCGGTCGTGCCCTTCACTCCGCGGAAGCGGATCGACGCTTCGGCGTGGTCGAGATCCTCGAGATCGTGAACGAGATCCTGCAGCCACAGGCACGCGCGCTTGCCGACGGTGGTCGCCTGCGCGGGCTGGAAGTGCGTGAAGCCGAGCGTCGGCAGGGTGCGCCACTCGAGCGCGAACGCCTTGAGCGCCGCGATCGTGCTGACGAGCTGGCCGCGCAGGAGCCTCAATCCCGAGCGCATCGCGATCAGGTCGGTGTTGTCGGTGACGTAGCAGGAGGTCGCGCCGAGGTGGATGATCCCCCGCGCCGCGGGACACTGCTCGCCCCAGGCGTGGATCTGCGCCATCACGTCGTGGCGCAGCTCGCGCTCGTACCGCGCGGCGACGTCGAGGTTCAGGTCCTCGACGTGCGCGCGCATCTGCGCGATCTGGTCGTCGCGGATCGAGAGCCCCAGCTGCTGCTCGGCCTCGGCGAGCGCGATCCAAAGGCGCCGCCAGGTCGTGAACTTGAACTTCTCGGAGAAGAGGGCGCGCATCGCCGCGCTGGCGTAGCGCTCGGAAAGGGGGCTCTGGTAGTTCTCGGACGTCATCGAGGCATGAGCATCGCGGAAAGTACGGTGTCAGACACTTTTTTTCTCGCCCCGCGGCGGGGCGAGAAAAAAAGTGTCTGACACCGTACTTTCCGCCGCCGCGTCAGAGCCAGCTCAGGGTGGGCAGGAGCGGCGGCACGAACGACGCGAGACACGCCGACGCCACGCACGCCAGCGCGCCCCACGCCAGCGTGCGCAGGACCGGCGCCGGCGAGACCTTCGCATTCGGCCCCACGAGGTACGCGACCCGCAGGAGGATCGCCGAGCCGGCGACGTCCGTGAGGACGTCGAAGACCGACGCGTCGCGCAACGGCACCGTCGCCTGGTGAACCTCGTCGGTGATCGCGTACGCGAACGCGATCCCGAGCACGAGCAGCACGTTGGAGCGCGACAAGTCCGGCCAACCGTCCCGCCGCGGCAGGGACAGGATCAGCCCCGCGGTCAGCACGGCGAACTCGGGCGCGTGCGCGAGGTTCGAGAGCACGCCACCCCATGCGTCCGCGATCTCGAACACCACGGGCCGCTGCGCGCTGAAGAACCAGATCACGCAGGCCCACGTCAGCGTCCCGACCACCGCGACCGGTCGCGGGATCACCGACAGCGCGGTGCCGATCTCGCGCAGCACGCGCGCGAAGACGGAGCCGCCGTGCCCTCGTTCGTCCACGTCTAGCGCCCGGCGTAGCGGCGCACCGCGGTGATCACGAGGCCCAGCCCGTCGTCGCTCCGCGAGACGTGCAAGCTGTCGACCATCTGCTTCAGCAAGAAGAAGCCGCGCCCGCGCTCGTCCTCGAGATCGGGCACGTCGTCGTCGTGGATCAGCTTCTCGACCTCGGCCGGATCGCCGCCGCCTTGGTCGCCGACGGCCATCTGCCAGGTGCCGCGGTCGATCGACACGACGAGCGTGATGCGCACGGCGCCCTCGAGCTCCGACTCGTCCATCGCGTGGTTGCCGCCGCCGTGGTCGACCGCGTTCGACAGGAGCTCGCTGGCGACGAACTCCATCGTGTCGACCTCGGACTGGGCGACACCGCGCCGTTTCGCGTACTTGCGCAGTGCCTCGCGTGCGGAGCGCTCCGAGCTGTGCGCCGCCGGCACCTCCAGCCGGAGCTCCTCCGACGGATTCGAGCTCTCGCGCGGCATGGTCACGAGATCGGCTCGAGCTCCAGCGAGAGGTCCAGCGCGGGAGCGGAATGCGTCAGCGCGCCGACGGACAGCCGGTCGACGCCGCTCTTCGCGAACGACGCGATCGTTCGCTCGTCGATCCCGCCCGACGCTTCGAGCTCGACTGCGCGGCCGCGGCTCGCCGCGAGCTGCCGCAGGATCGGCGCGAGGCGCGCGAGCTCCGCCACCGACATGTTGTCGAGGAGGATCACGTCGGCGCCGCCTTCGACGCCGGCGATCGCCTCGCGCTCGTCGCGCGCCTCGCTCGTGATGCGAACGGACGGGCCGATCGCCTTGCGCAGGTCGCGCAGCACCTCGACGATCGTCCGGCCGGCGAGCTCGATGTGGTTCTCCTTCACCATCACCTCGTCGTAGAGGCCGAAGCGATGGTTCTCGCCGCCGCCGCAGCGGACCGCGTACTTCTCGAGGAGTCGCAAGCCGGGAGTCGTCTTGCGCGTGTCGACGATGCGCGCCTTCGTGCCACGCACGGCAGCGACG
>CAZQHA010000224.1:0-7591 GCA_964592795.1 uncultured Planctomycetaceae bacterium
GTCCAGTCGCGATCCGATGAACGCGACGCGCACGCGGGCGTGCGTCGTGCGCGGCTCGGCACGGAACGCGCTCACCTCGACGCCCAGCGGGAGATGCTCGATCTGCGCAGTGGGGATCGACCATTCCTCGATGAATCGCTCGCGCAGGAAGCGGCTGGGAGCGAAGAACGCGTCGACGCGCGGCACGACGCGCGCGCGCATCGCGTCCGTGCGCGCCGCGGCGGCGCTCGCCATCTCGGACGCGCGTGGGTCCTGCGCTCCGAGCGCGTCGTCCGGACTCGCGCGCGACTTCGAGAGCGCGCCCGCGACGCCGCGCGCGAGCGGGGCGAGGTTGACGCCCGTGTGCTGGCGCACGCGACCGATCACTCGACCGACGCGCTTCTCGAGCGGCGACTGGCCGTACTTGAACGCCGCGAGGCACGTGCCGCACCGCCCGAAATCGATCGTCTGGCAGATCGCGCCGTCGGCGTGCACGCGCTGGCCGAAGCGCGGACACTGCAACCAGAAGTCGTGGAGCGTGAACGCGACGGCGAGCTTGCGCGCGCTCGCGCGCTCGACGCAGCCGACCGACGAGTACATGAGGTGCTGGAAATGGACGAGGTCGAACGCGCGACTCGCGAGCACGGCGTCGAACGCGGGCTCGATCGCCGGGAGATCCCACGTGTCGCGAAAGGTCTCGTAATAGAGGTTGTTGACGACCTCGTGGACGCGCACTCCCTCGTGCTCGCGCGTCCGCATCTCGAGGTGCGGACGCGCGATGTCCTTCGCGGTCGTGAACACCTCGACCTCGTGTCCGCGGTGGCTCAGCCGCCCCGCGATCTGCGCGGTGTACGTCTCCGTGCCGGCGTTCTGCGCCGGCGGATATCCGTGGCTGACGAGGAGGATCTTCACGCGCGGCTACGCGCGAGAACATACCCGATGGCGCGCCCGTTCACGGAACCGCGCGCGAGGCGAGCCACCACCACGCGCTCAGCCCGCGGTCGAGACCGGCGAGGAGCGCGCGCTTCCACGCCGATTGCACGACGGCCGGCGTCAAGGTCAGCGGACCGCCGACGAGCAGCTTCCCGTCGCCGACGACGCGACGGGACTGGAACGCCCGCCGGCGGTCGAGCACCGCGGGCAAGAGACGCACGAACTCGAGCTTGCCGCGCATCCACGAGCCGATGCCCCCCGACGATGCCGCGAACGCGAGCCACACGAGCTCGTACGCGCACAGGCCCGGAAGCGCCGCGAGCATCGTCCACGCGCGGTAGTCCTTCGCGACGAACATCCAGCGGTTGCGCGAGTGGAAGAAGACGCGCGACCCCGGATAGCGCGGTCCCTCGCGGTAACTGATCCCGGGCGTGCCTCCCTTGTGCAGCACGATCGCGTCCTCGACGGACAGGATCCGCCTCTCCATCGCGCGCAAGCGGTACGAAAGATCGAGATCCTCGAACAAGATGAAGAAGCTCTCGTCGTAACCACCCGCCGCGAGCAACGCGTCGCGATCGACGAGCAGCGCGACCGCGACCGCGCAATCGACCGGGACGACGCGCTCGCCCTCGGCCTCCGCGAGCGGCGTGTAGAAGTTGCGCAGCGCGATCAGCCCCACGTAGTGGAACGCGCCGCCGTCGTAGTGCACGCGCGAGCGATCGGCGTAGAAGAGGCTGCGCGGCTGCACGATCGCGGCACGCTCGTCCGCGGTCGCGGCCTGGACGAGCTTCTCGAGCATGTCCGGCGTGCACACGGCGTCGTTGTCGAGCGCGAGCACCCAGCGGTGCTTCGCGGCGCGCATGCCCGCGTTGCGCGCCGGCGCGGGCCCCTCGTTCCGGTCCAGGCGCACGACGCGCACGGCCGCGTGACGCTCCGCGAGGACCGCGACGCTCCGATCCGTCGATGCGTTGTCGACCACGATCACCTCGTCGACCGGACCTTCGAGCGCCGCGACCGACGCCAGGCACTCGTCGAGGTAGGCTTCGCCGTTGTAGTTGACGATGACGACCGAGATCGGACCGAGCGCGGTGGTGCCCTGCATCGGCGCTAGTGCAGCGGGAGCTCGAAGTCGGGCGCGCGCACCGGCTGGCGGTGCTTCAAGCAGTACGGGACGTTGTACAGGACGCTGAGCGCGGCTTTCGTGACGACGAGCCACGCGCCGGGCGTCTCGCGCAGCGAACGCCCGATCCCGATCGTGCCGACGGCGTCGGTGACCGTGCCCTCGGCCTCCTTCGCCGATCCGCGCAGCACGACCTTCGAGAACACGAGCCAGGGCATGCGCAGCAGATCCGAGAGCGGCGCGTACTTCAGCATCGAGAGCCACGCGTTGCGCGCGTGGTAGTACAGGCTGCGCTTGCCCATCTTGATGCCGAACGGCGTCTTGTGGAACACGCCCGCGCCCGGGAACTGCAGCACGCGGTAGCCGAGGTTCAAGAGCCGGCAAGTGAGGTCGCGCTCGTTGCCGTAGATGAAGAGGCGCTCGTCGTAGTAGCGCGCCTGCCGCAACGCCTCCGTGCGCGCGAGCGAGGCGCAGCCGCGGAACGTCGACATGTAGCGCTCGGTGTTGACGAGCGGCGAGTCCTTGTAGCTCTGCGGCATCTCCGGCTCGATCACCTGCGTCGACACGATCGCCGTCGTCGGCGGCTCGGCCGCGAGGCGCCGGGTCGACTTCTCCAGCCAATCGGGCGGCATCACGATGTCGTCGTCGAGGATCGCCGTGTACTCGGTCTGGCTCGTCGCGAACCCGATGTTGAACGTCTCGCACGCGCCGTACGCGCTGTGCGGCATCACGATCAGGCGCACTTCCGGGTACTCGGCGGCGATCATCTTCGCGGTGCCGTCGCTGCTCGAGTTGTCGACGACGACGATCTCGGCGAACGGCAGCGTCTGCGAGCGCAGCCCGTCGAGGTTCGCGCGCACGTCGTCGCGCTTGTTCCACGTCGACACGACGGCCGTGGTCCGCGGCAAGCCGCTGGCTCGCGCGGCGGCGCGCCACAACTCGAGCACGTCGCGGCTCGAGACGTTCTCGAACTGCTCCGCCCCACTGCCGCCGGACGCGTCCGCGGCGGAGGGATACAGGAGGACGCGGCGCTCGACGCCTCCGGACAGCGCCGACGCCAGCGCTCCCGCGGTCGCGCGCTCGGCGAGCTGCCCGTGCACGCCCGCGGGACCGTAGACGAGCTCGGGACCGAACTCCTGGATCTCGGCCTTGAGGCGTGCGACGAGCTCCGTGGAGGCGCTCACCCCCAGCGTGTCGAACCGCAGGCAGCGCACGTCCCGCGCGAGCGCCGGACGGTCCGCGTTCGTGTCGTCGCACACGAGCACGACGCGCACGGCGTCCTCGCGCGCCGTGTGCACCTGGAGCGCGCGCGCGCACGCGCGCTTCGCTTCCTCCGCCGTCGTCGCCACGCACAGCGCGCGCCGCGGCAGGTCGGACGGATCGATGGGCGCGGGCCGGGGCCGGTGCGACGCCTCTGACTTCTGCATCATCCGCGGAGAATCCATCGGCGCGGGGAAGCCCTCACTTGGAGCCCGCGGGCGGCTTGTCGGAGGACGAGACGGTCGCCTTCCGTCCGATCTCGAACGAGCCGCCGAGCATCGACCGGATGTACTGCAGCACGATCTTCGCGTGCTCGGGGTTGTCCGGCTCGGGCTTCCAGTCCGCGTACGTGATGTCGAGCGGCTTCACGAGGTCGTCGTTCTTCTCGCGGCGCACGCGGACGTCGACCTGGTACTCGTTCGGGCCGGCGGGCGTGTACTTCACCTCGCATTGCTCGCGGTATCCCTTGCCGCGGAACGGCGCGAGCGAGACGTACCACCCCGAGGTCGCGGTGAGGCGCCCGGGCTCGATGCCGCTCCCGCCGGGAAAGCCCGACTTCTGCAGCGCGAGCGCGGTCACTTCGCGCAGCACCCGGTCGGACGCCGCGGTCACCTTCCCCTGCACCCACGCGGGCTCGGGCTCGCTCGACAGGCAACCCGCGCACGCCAACGAGAACACACAGACGATGAGCCACTTCATGAGCCCGCTCCTTCGCGTTCACCGTCCTCGCCGTCGCGCAGCACGATACGCACGGGGATCTCCTTGAACGGCAGCTCCTCGCGCAGGCGGTTGGCGAGGTAGCGCAGATAGTCCTTCGTGAAGTGCCGCTTGTCGTTGACGAAGAGCACGAACGTCGGCGGCGAGGTCTCGGCTTGCGTGGCGTAACGGATGCGCGCGGCGTGGGCGCTGGCGGTCGGCGCACGCGCCTCGAGCGCGCGGGACAGCACGCGGTTGAGCTCGCCGGTCGACACGCGAGCCTGCGACTGCGCGAAGAGCTCGCGCGCGAGCTCCAGAGTCGAGTCGACGCCGCGTCCTTCCTTCGCCGACAGGAAGCTGATCGGCGCGAACGAGAGCGCCGGCAGCTGGTCGTCGATGTAGGTCCGGAAATCCTCGGGGGTGAGGTCCTTCACGAGATCCCACTTGTTCGCGCCCAGGATCACCGGCTTGTGATGGTCGACCGTGTAGCGCGCCAGCGCCTTGTCGATCGCCGAGAGCCGGCGCGTGACGTCGAAGAGGAGAATCACGACGTCCGCGCGGCGGATGCTCTTGTGCGCGCGCGCGTCGGAGTAGAACTCGATCGCGTCCTGGTGGCTCTTCTTCTTGCGCACGCCGGCCGTGTCGATCGCGACGAAGTTCTCGCCGTCGCGCTCGAACGCGACGTCGACGGCGTCGCGCGTCGTGCCCGGGATCTCGGAGACGAGCATGCGCTCCTCGCGCGCCAGGCGATTGATGAACGTCGACTTGCCCGCGTTCCGCTGCCCGACGACGGCGAGCTTCATCACCGGTTGGGTCGGCAGCGGCTCCTCGCCGTCCGCGGGCGGCAGGAGCTCGACGATGCGCTGGTAGAGCGGCTCGAGCCCTTCGCCGTTCTGCGCGCTGATCGCGAACGGTCCTTCGCGGACGCCCAGGCGCCGGAACTCGTCGATGTCCCACGCCAGGCGCTGGCCCTCCACTTTGTTCGCGACGAGCAGCACCGGGAGCGAGACGCCGCGCAAGCGTCGCGCGACCTCTTGGTCGAGCGGCGTGATGCCGTCGCGCACGTCGACGAGCCACAAGACGACGTTCGCGGACGCGAGCGCGTGCTCGACCTGCTCCTCGACCTGCGCGCCGAGGTCGTCGCGGTCGACGATGCCGATGCCGCCCGTGTCGACGACCTCGACCCAGCGCTCGCCGTCCGCCGTGGAGAGCCGCGCCGGCACCGCGACGCGGTCGCGCGTGACGCCGGCGGTCGGCTCGACGATCGACACGCGGCTCCCGCACATCCGATTGGCCAGGGTCGACTTGCCGACGTTCGGACGCCCGACGATCGCGACGCGCGGAAGTCGGCTTTGAACGGCGGAATTCATGAGGCGGCAAAGACGCGAGAAGAGGGGCGAGAAGGATACGCGAGGCCGCTTCCCGCGGCAATCGCGCGCCGCCGGCGGACGCGTGTGGACAGCGCCGCCTCCGCGGCCACAATGGCCGCGCACATGTCGAGCGCGAGCAGCGAACGCACGACGCCGCATTCGGCGGCGCGGCCCGTCGTCGACTGGCTCACGATCCTCGCGTTCCTGGTCGCGATCGCGGCGCCCAGCATGGACCAGCTCGTGCGCGCCGACGCGGCGCGCGGCCCAGCACCCGAGCTCCGCGAAGCCGCGCCGAAGCCCGACCTTCCGGGCGACCTGCAATCGCTGACCGCGTATCCGGCGCGGTACGACGAGCACTACAAGGACACGTTCGGGCTGCGCGACGTGCTCCTGCGCGGTCACTCGATCGTCAAGCTCTTCGCGTACGGGGTCACGCCGACCGACCAGGTGATCGTCGGACGCGAGGGCTGGCTCTACTACTCCGGGGATCGATCGGTCGAGGTCTACCGCGGCCTCGCGCCGTTCACGACCGAGGAGCTCGAAGCGTGGCGCAGGATGCTCGAGGCGCGGCGCGACTCCCTGCGCGCACGCGGCACCGATTACCTCTTCGTGATCGCGCCGAACAAGGAGACGATCTACCCCGAGTACATGCCGTCGCGGCTCGACGTCGTCCGCGCGCGGACGCGCCTCGACCAGCTCGTCGATCACCTGCGCGCGCGCTCCGACGTCGCTTTCCTCGATCTGCGGCCGGCCCTCGTCGACGCGAAGCGGGAGGACGTGCACGAGGACTGGCTCTACTTGCGCCGCGGCACCCACTGGAACGGACGCGGCTCGTACGAGGGTTATCGCGCGGTCGTCGAACGGCTCTCCACGCGCTTCCCCGCGATGGTGCCGTACGAGCGCGAGGACCTCGAGCTCGTGATCGTCGACGGGTACGGCGACACGTGGGGTACACGGATGTACGTCGAGGACCTCCTGCCCCAGCGCGTGACGGTCTACGCGCCGCCGCCCGATCCCCGGGCGCGCGCGGTCGCGCAGAACGCGTGGGGACCGATGCGGGAGGCGATCTTCGAGAAGGACGTGCCGGAGCTGCCGCGCGCGCTCCTCTTCCACGACTCGTTCGGCCCCAACGTCGAGGATCTCCTCGCCCGGCACTTCTCGAGCCTCGTGTGCGCCTGGCGCAACGACTTCGACACGGAGACGATCGATCGCGCGCAACCCGACGTCGTGATCGAGCTCTTCGTCGAGCGGATCCTCGTGACGAAGGCTCCCGACACGGCGGTTCCTCCGGCGCGGAGCCGCGATCGCGAGGCGTACGAGGCTTCGAGCGACGTGCGCTTCGCGCTCGACGGAAAGTCGCCGACCGGCGGGCTCGAGCTCGAGGGCGAGACGCGCGTCGCGCGCGTCACCGGGGACGGGGCGGCGTGCCTCTCGGTCGAGCGCCAGGGCACGGCGGATCGGCTGTACGTCCCCGCGTTCGACAAGCTGGGCGCGCGGGCGCTCGTGATGTGCGTCGAAGCGGACGCGCCGGTGTCGACGACGCTCACCGTGCTCTACCTCCCGCCCGGCGAGGCCGAGTACAAGCACAAGCACCAGGCGCGCGCACTGCTGCGGAAGGGGCCGAACCGCGTGTTCGCCCGGCTCGACCCGAGCGCGTTCGAGGGACGACTCTTCCTGCATTTCGGGTCGGCGCTGAAGGACCTGCGCCTGTGCGGGCTGGAGATCCGCGCGGTCGACTGACGCATGCGCGCGAAAGAGCGCCGCTCGCCCAGGAGCCCGTGGGCGTTCGTGCCCGCGCTCTACTTCCTGCAGGGGATGCCGAGCGGCATCGTCGGCGAGACCGCGGTCGCCTACTTCACGCAGATGGGCGTCGCGCTCGAGAAGCTCGGCCAGTGGCCCGCGCTGCTCAAGCTCCCCTGGACCCTTAAGCCCCTGTGGAGCCCGTTCGTCGACACGGTCTCGACGAAGCGGCGTTGGATCGTCGCGACGCAGGCCGCGGGCGTCGTCGGGCTCTTGGCGTGCGCCGCGGGAACGAGCGCGCCCGGCTCGGTCGCGTTCGCGCTCGCGGCGTTCGCGGTCGTGTCGATCGCTTCGGCGACGCACGACATCGCGGCCGACGGCTTCTACATCCTCGCGCTCGACGCGAAGTCGCAGGCGCGGTTCGTCGGCGTGCGCACGATCTTCTTCCGGCTCGCGACGCTGTTCTGCGGCGGGACGCTGCTGCTCGTGGCGG
>CAZQHA010000225.1:0-7588 GCA_964592795.1 uncultured Planctomycetaceae bacterium
AGCACCCACGCGGCCCAATCGCGCGTCGTGTACTTCGGTGCGCCGCGCTCGTCCTTGGCGTCGCGCAGCGCGCGTTTCGCTTCCCACAGCGCCTGCCACTTGGGCTTCTTCTCGACCCACAAACGCCGGTAGAAGTCGAGCATCAGATCCTTCGTCGCCTCGTCGGGCACCTTCCAGAGCGACGTGATCACGGATCGGGCGCCGGCCATGTGCAACGCGCGCTGCAGGCTCGCGACCCCTTGTCCGCCCCATCGGATCCCGACGTTGGTCTCGCACGCCGAGAGCACCGCGAGCTCGCACCGCGCGAGGTTCCAGCTCGCGATTTCCTCCGCGGTGATCAGCCCGTCGGAGCGTGCTGTGCTGTCCAGCGCATGATTGGCGCCTGCGAGCGCGAGGCCGCACAAGAGCATCGGGCTCATGCGGGCGACGTCCTGAGCTCGGCTGCGGGTCCGGACGACTCCGCTCCGCTCGTCGATCAGGTCGAGCTCGGCTCGGGCCGAAACGGAATCGGGAGCGAACCAGCCGTGCGTCGCGACGTGCAAGTAGCACGCGTCGATCGCGGACCGTTCGACCGCGTCACGAGACGCCCCCGCGCCCGTCAGCAACCGCACGGCACCGCGAGCGTGCGCGGTGAAGAGCTCGCCGACACCCTCAACCTCCGCGCGAGTGGCCGCGAGAGGAACGAACGAAGTCGACCAGCCAGTCCCCCGCAGGTGAGCTAGCGGCGCGGAGCCGTCCGTGGAGCGCGGAGGCCGAACGGGAGCATCAGCCGGACTCTTTGCCGGCGACGCCGCGTTCGCGCCGGGTGCGCCCGTGTCCGCGTCGAAATCACTCCCTCCGAGCGCGACCAACGTGCACGTTCCACTCACGCTCGGGCGCCACAGCGGCTGACCGCGCAGTGTGAGCGCCATGTCGATTCGCGCTCGGTCCCCGACTAGGCCCTCCCGATCCGGCAGCGCGTCGAACGCCACTAGGTGCAGGGCGTCGTCGGGCGCCACGATCCAGCGCTGCGCACCGGCGAGCGCGGACGCGAGCGGGTCCAGGACCGCTCGGCGCAGTGCGGTGCCTGCATCAATCGCGGGCGACGGCGTCGCCGCGCTCGCGCCGACGCCTCGCACGCCTTCGCTGACCCCCAAACTGGCGCGCCAGGCTTCGATCGCGCGCTCGACGTCCGCCGCCGGTCCGAGCTCGATGCGAGCAGGTTCGCCGCGATCGCGGATCACGAACGCAACGATGCTCGGTGTCGACCTCACACCGGGGATCCATCGAGAGTAACGCCAATAAGACACGATCGCGTCGGTTCCGGAGAGGGTCCGAGCCAGCGCAGCGACGTTCGGCGGCTCGAAGCTCGCGCGTGCGCCAGTGGCGTTGGCGAGCTCCCGCAACAGCGCACGCTGCGCGTCGTCGCGTCGCTCGATGGCGGCATCGAGCTCTTCACGCGCGGAATCGTCGCGCGCGAGCCTCGGCAGCTCTCGGGCGGCGTCGCGGATACGTGCATGGAGCGCCTGGAGCCGTGGGTCGGCGCGCGCCACCTGCACGAGCCGCGCAGCCTCGAGTCCGATGCCGCGCACGCACTCGACGGCCTCGATCGCGTCACGCGCGAGCGCGGGATCGGGCTCGGCATCACCGATCGCACCCGCGAGCGAGAGGACGAGGGATAGATGCCCCTCGTTCCGGCGCCAACGCTCCTCGGCCTCCCGCGGCGAGGCTTCGAAGACGAGGTCGGTGAATCCGTGAACTAGGCTGCTGGCCATCGACCGTGAGATCTCGCGGGCGCGCGCGATGTCGCCCGCCCGCCCGACGGTCGTGGCCAAGTGATGACGCGTCAGCAACACGTCCGGGTGATCGTCGCCGTACAAGCGCACGCGTGTTTCGAGGACCCGCTCGAGCAACGCGACGGCCGCGTCGACCTCACCCAGGTCCCGCAGCGTCAACCCGAGGTTCAGGCGGACCAGTTGTAGGCTGGAATGGTCGTCGGGAAGGCTCCCCTCCCAAGCGGCAAGCGCCTGCTCGTGCAGCGCGCGCGCTCCCGCGAGGTCTCCCGCGTTGGCCAGAGCGGTCGCGAGACACATGCGCGCGTTCTGCAGATCCGAATGATCGGACGGCAGGAGGCGGCTGCGCACCTCGTGCACCTTGCGGAACAACGCCAGCGCAGACTCCGTTTCGCCGAGCTCCGCGAGCGTGTTCCCCAGGTTGATGCGCGCGTCTTGCACACGGCCGTGATCGTCGGGCAAGCGCTTCGCTCGCACCGCGAGGATGCGTTCCTCGATCGGGCGTGCCGCGGAGAAGTCGCCGAGCTGTTTCAGGGAACGCGCCAGGCAGAAGAGCGTGTCGATGCGGTCGGAGTGATCCTCGGCGAGGCTGGCGGTCTCGACCTCGAGCAATCGCTCGAGCAGCTCGCGTGCACGCTGGAACTCTCCCAAGTCGTTCAGCACCGACGCGAGGTTTCGCCGGGCGAGCCGCATGTGCGGGTGGTCCTCGAGCAACGTGGGTCCGAAGCGCTCGATCACGTTCTCGAGCAGCTCTCGTCCCTCTGTCAGATGACCGCGTCGAATCAGCGCGTCCGAGAGATTGATCTCGACCAGGCGCACGAGGTGCTCGTCGGGCGCGGTCGACCTCGCCAGCGCCGCCCGCGCGCGCTCGTACACGTCCTGCGCGGCGACGACCTCGCTGGACTGCATCAGCGCCGCCCCCAGGTTGATCCGTACGATCTGCACCAAGCGGTCGTCGTCGGACTTCGTGCGTCCGAAGACCTCGAGGACCTGCTCGTAGAGCTCTCGGGCGGCGGCGTTGTCACCCGCGTTCGACAACGACACCGCCAGATTGACGCGTGCTCTCTGGATGTCGTCGTGATCGGCGGGCAACGTGCGCTCGCGAGCCGCGAGCAGCAACTCCTCGAGCCCACGCGCGCGTGGGAAGTCGCCGAGATCCTTGACCACTTTCGCCAAGCTGGCGCGCACGTATTGAAGCTCGGGGTGATCGGGTGGCAACGTGCGCGAATATTCCGCGAGCACCCCCGCGAGCGCGCGCTCCGCGGGGCGGAGCTGGTTGAGCGCGTGTGCTTCGAGGCCGGCGGCCAGGATCGCCCGCGCGGGCGCGACCGCGCCGGCTCCCGTCGCGGGCAGCAGCTCGTCGATCAGCACGACGATCTGCGCTCGCGCGCCGAGCTCATCCCGCGCGGCCCGCAGCTGCCCGATCTTGGCGAGCCGCTCGTTTGCCAGCCGTGCGGCTTCGCGCACCGCATCGTCTTCGGGCACTCCGATCAAGTGCAGGCTCACGCGCGCGACCTGCGGTGCGGGAGGTTTCGTCGCGAGGCACACCGTCAACTCGTCGCCTCGTGCAATGGGTAGGGCAAGGTACGGAGTCGGCTTCCCACCCGAGTCGTCGTCCTCCGCGATCAGTGCTCCGTGCGCATCCTCGACTCGCAGCCGCGTGTCCACATCTCGCTCGGCACTCGTCCACACGTGCAACGTGCCGGAGAAGGTGGCCGCGTACACCGCTCGAGCGGATCGCGTGCCGGAGGTCGGCGACGGATCGTTCGTTCGAACCTCGAGCTCGATGACTCGATCGAGTGAATCGGGAACGGGGCCTCGCGCTTGAAGCGAGTGGACGAACAGAGCTGCGAGCATGATGGCTCTCAGACTACCGCCGAACCGGGTGGTCACCTGCGGGTCGTGGCGTCGATCGCGCGGATCGATGTCTGCGCGCAACCATCGAGCTGTCGCGAGGGGTTCGTATGGGGGCGACTTCCCCCTCTCTCCTCCGGCGTGCGCGCGAGCGTCCGTTCTGCGGAGATTCCTGACATCGAAGCCGTCACGCTCCGCCTGAGCAAGATGAATGAGCTCGCGTAGACTTCGACGTATTCGGAAACCAAGTCGCTGGTCGCTAGCACTCCATTGCTCCGGTCGCCCCCAACTCTGACCTCAAGGTGCTCGAATGCTCGGTTCAATTGCCGGTCTCTCCAGCGTCGTGGCTTGCTGGCTTCCGTCGTATCAAGCGCCGAGCGTTGATCGTGTCGCGTTTCCCGCTTCGAGCTCCGCGGGGCAGTCCGAAGTAGCACCGCCTGAATTCCGCGCCGAGGACTGGCGCGCGATCCGCGCCGCGCACGACGCACATCGTCACGCGGCGATTGCCACGCACGACGGCTTCCGCGCGCGCAATCCCGGCCAGAGCTGGACGACGCGCTTCGACGGCAGCGGATTCACGATCACGCCCGATCACGGAGGCTGGACCTGGGGCGTGGAGCTCGAGAGCTACGGCTTCGGTGACGCGCGGCGCCGCGTGTCGCGCGCGGCTCAGACCTGTGCGCAGAGCGAGCGCGTGGAGTACGACTGGGACGCGACCTTGACGGAGTGGTACGTCAACGACGTGCGCGGCTTGGAGCACGGCTACACCGTGCACGAGCGGCCGACCGGCGGAGAAGGCGAGCTCGTGCTCACGTTGCGCGTGCGCGGTGAGCTCGAAGCGCGATTGGACGCTGACGGTCGCGGCGTGCAGTTCGTCGACGACGCCGGCGAGCGTGCGCTGACATACTCGGGACTGTCCGTCTACGACGCGTCGGGCAAGCCATTGTCGGCGCGCTTCGAGCGTTCCGAGTCGAGACTCGCGATCTTCGTCGACGAGCGCGACGCGCGCTATCCGCTCACGATCGATCCGATCGCGCAGCAGCAGGCGTACTTCAAGGCTTCGAACACGGGGTCGGGCGACGATTTCGGCCACGCGGTGGCGATCGACGGCGACACGCTCGTGGTCTCGGCGCACCTCGAGGACAGCAATGCGACCGGCGTCAACGGCAACCAAGCCAACAACTCAGCCACCAACGAGGGAGCGGCATACGTATTCGTGCGCAACGGAACCGTTTGGACTCAGCAAGCCTATCTCAAGGCGTCGAACGCGGACGTCCCGATCCTCGGCGACTTCGGCGACAGTTTCGCTGAAGCCGTCGCGATCGACGGCGACACGATCGTCGTGGGCGCACCGTGGGAGGACAGCAACGCGACCGGCGTCAACGGCGACCAAGCCAACAACAGCGTGGCCGACGCGGGCGCGGCGTACGTGTTCGTGCGCAGCGGGACGACCTGGAGCCAACAGGCCTATCTCAAGGCCTCGGACAACGCGGGCACGATCGACTTCGACGACTTCGGCACCTCCGTGGGTATCAGCGGTGACACGATCGTCGTCGGCGCGCCGTACGAGGACAGCAGCGCGACCGGCGTCAACGGCGATGCGACCAACAATTCCCCCGCTGGGCAGAATTCGGGCGCGGCGACCGTGTTCGTGCGCAGCGGGACGACGTGGAGTCAGCAGGCCTACCTCAAACCGTCGAATACGGACGCCGCGGATACCTTCGGGCGGTCGGTGTCGATCTCCAGTGACACGATCGTGGTCGGAGCGCCGTTCGAGGACAGCAATTCGACCGGCGTGAACGGTGACCAGGTCAACAACGCAGCCACCAGCTCCGGTGCCGTCTACGTGTTCGTGCGCAGCGGAACGAACTGGAGCCAAGAGGCGTACCTCAAGGCCTCCAACACCGGCGCGGGCGATCTCTTCGGTAATTCGGTGTCGGTGTCGGACGATACCTTGCTCGTCGGCGCCGACTCCGAGAGTAGCGACGGAACCGGAGTCAACGGCACTCAGAGCAACGATTCGGCCAGCCTCTCCGGTGCGGCGTACGTGTTCGTGCGCAGCGGCACGACTTGGAGCCAACAGGCCTATCTCAAGGCCTCGAATACAGGCGTCGAGGACCGGTTCGGCTGGTCGGTCGCCTTGTCGGGCGACATGGCGTTCATCGGCGCCTACGAGGAGGACAGCAACGGTACCGGCGTCAACGGCACTCAGGGCAACGAGTTGACCCCACGCTCGGGCGCAGCGTACCTGTTCTGGCGCGACGGCGTCGTGTGGAACCAGCAGGCGTACCTGAAGGCGTCCAACACCGGTAACTTCGACTGGTTCGGCTGGTCGGTCGCGATCTCGAACAACGACCTGGTCGTCGGCGCACCCCGCGAGGACAGCAACGCGACCGGCGTCAACGGCGATCAGAGCAACAACGGGTCCTTTGGAGCCGGCGCAGCGTACCTGTTCGTGCTCGAGCCACCGGCGTTCAGCTACTTCTGCTCGGGCGATGGATCGCTGCCGACGGCGTGCCCGTGCGCGCTGCCCGACACCGTGCCCTCGCCGCCCGCGGCGCCTGGGCACGGCTGCGCGAACTCGCTGAACTTGAACGGCGCGCTGCTCACGGCGAGCGGCCGGCTGTCGCCGGACACGCTCAAGCTCACGGCTCAGGTCGCGCCGGCGTACGTGGCGTTCGCGCTGCTTCTCAAGGGGAACGCATCGGACGGCAACGGCGTCGCGTCGAGCGACGGCATACGCTGCGTCGACGGCGCGCTGCTGCGCTTCGGCAGTCACTTCGCGGCTACGAACGGCGATCCGATCGGACAGTGGAGCTATCCGAACGCGGTGCAGACGACGCCGATCTCGGCCGCGACGCTGCAGACGCCGGGACAGACCGCGTACTACCAGCTGTTCTATCGCAACGCCGCACCGGGCTTTTGCACGGCCGCGACGGCCAACTGGTCGAGCGGCGTCGTCGTGCCCTGGCCGTAAGGACCGCAACGGTACGCGCGCTCGCGCACCGCGCGACCCGCGCTCACACGAAGAGTCCCGCCACCGTCGCCGTCATGCACGTCGCGATCGCGCCGGCGAGCATCGCCTTGAACGCCAGGCGCACGATGTCGCCGCGGCGCTCGGGTGCGAGCTGCGACGTGCCGCCGATCTGCACGCCGATCGACGCCAGGTTCGCGAAGCCGCACAAGGCGTACGTCGCCATCTGCGCCGAGCGCACGTGCTCCAACGCATTGGCGGCGCCGCGCTCGGGTTGGATCGCGGCGAGGTGCTGGTAGGCGATCAGCTCGTTGAGCGCGAGCTTGATCCCGAGCAAGCTCCCGACGCTCTGGCAGTCGTGCCAGCCCTCGATGCCGATCGCCCACGCGACCGGCGCGAAGACCCAGCCGAAGATGCGACCGAGCGACAGACCACCCTCGATCGCGAGCACTTCGCCCAGCCATTCGAGCGGCCAATCGACGAGCATCACGAGCGCCGTGAACGCGATCAGCATCGCGATCACGTTGAGATAGAGCTTCAGACCGTCCGCGGTGCCGTTCGCCGCGGCTTCCAGGACGTTGCTCGCGCCGCGGTCGATGACGAGCGGCACCTTGCCGGCCGTCTGTGCGCGTTCGACCTCGGGTCGCACGATCTTCGCGCACACGAACGCGGCCGGCGCGCTCATCACCGACGCACTCAATAGATGCGGTGCGTACTCCGGGCCGAGGAAGCCCATGTACACCGCCATCACCGAGCCCGCGATCGTCGCGAAGCCGGCGGTCATCATCGCGTTGAGCTCCGAGAGCGTCATGCGCGCGATGTACGGGCGCACCGACAGCGGCGACTCGGTCTGACCGACGAAGATCTCGGCCGCGACCGCCATCGATTCGGCGCCGGAGACGCCGAGGAACGCGCTCATCACGCGGCCGAGCGCCCAGATCACGACCTGCATGACGCCGAGGTAGTAGAGGACTCCCATCAGCGCCGC
>CAZQHA010000226.1:0-7575 GCA_964592795.1 uncultured Planctomycetaceae bacterium
GCAATGCCGCGCTCGGCGGACTGCGCATGCTGGCGATCGGAGCCGCGGCCGGGGCGGCGACGTTCGGCATCGGACGCTGGCTCGGCGTGGAGCTCAGCTGACGAGCGCTCGCACCATGCCGACGATCCTCGCGCTGTACCCGGGCTCGGTCACCTTCCGGAACCAGAAGATGCAGCGTCACCGCGCGCGGCTCGCGGAGCGCGGCATCCGCGTCGTGCTCGCCGACGACTACGTGCAGGAAGGCGATCGCGAGCGGTTCGACGACGTGCTGCCGCTGCCGTCGATCGATCGCGTCCGCGACGCGTGGTCGGCGCTCGAGGCGTACGGCCGCTCGCACGCGATCGACGCGGTGCTGTGTCAATCGGAAGGCGCGCTGCTGCTCGGATCGCTCGCGTGCGAACGGTTGGGGCTTCCCGGCATCTCGCCGGGCGCCGCGTTCGCGTGCACGAGCAAGCTCGCCTGCCGCCGTCAGCTCGAGTCGGCCGGCGTCGCTCAGCCGCAGTTCTCGCTCGCGCGCTCCGCGGGAGACGTGCGCGCGTTCGCGCGCCGCGTGGGCTTCCCCGTCGTGCTCAAGGGGGTCGCATCGGCGCTGAGCCGCCTCGTCACGCTCGTGCGCGACGAGAACGCGGTCGACGCCGCGGTCGAGCGCGTGCTGCGCGGCCTTTCGAAGTCGGCCGACATCCGGCGGCTCTCGGAGTTCGCCGCGCTCGCGGGCTTCGACCTCGGCTGCGATCCGCGGCGCGAGTTCCTCGTCGAGGCGTTCGCGACCGGAGCTCCCGTCGAGACCGACGGGCTCGTGTTCGGGTCCGCGGTGCGGTCGCTGGGCGTGACCGAGCAGGTGCTCTCGGCGCCGCCGCGCTTCTTCCTCGAAGGCTACCTCTCGCCGGCCGATCGCCCGCCGCAGGAGATCGACGCGATCGAGTCGCTTTCGAGCGCCGCGCTCGCGGCGCTGGGCGTGTCGGACACCGGGTACTCGATCGAGATGCGCATCGACGCCGGCCGGCCGGCGATCATCGAAGTGAACGGCAGGCTCGGCTGCGACGAGGGCTTCGGCGAGATGTTCGAAGCCGCGTGCGGCGTGGAGCCCGAGCTCGAAGCGGTCCGCATCGCGCTCGGCCGCGCGCCGGCGGTGAGCGTCGCGCGCGCGCATCGAGTCGCGATCGCGTACGCGTCGTGCTACGCGGACCGCGTCGTCGAGCGCGTGCCCTCGCGCGAAGAGATCGCCGCGATCGCGCGCGGCGGGATCGAGATCGGACTGTGCGTGTACGAAGGGTGCCGCATGTTCGCGCCGCCCCATCCCGACGTCACACCGCACCTCGCGTACGCGCTGGCGACGCAGCCGACGTCGAGCCGAGCGGCGTACGCGCGCGCCCGCGCGGCGGTGGACCAGCTCGAGTTCGCGCTGGTGCCGCCCGCGGTGCCGTCACCGGTCTGACGCGCGCGCCGCCGTCGCCTTGGGAGGTTGCGCGCGCATCGCCCAGAGGAAGCCGCCCTCGACGTGCTTCAGGAAGCGCTCGTCGGCCCACACCTCGGGACGGTGCCCGAGCGCGGTGTAGAACACGCGGCCCTTGCCGTGATCGCGGCACCACGCGATCGCGAAGTCGCGGTCGGTCCGGTGGACCTCGGGACGCGAGAGGTCGAGCTTCTCGGCGTCCAGGCTCAGGAGCACGGTGAGCTTGGAGCGATCGTAGGGCGCCTTGAACTGGTAGATCTCGTCGGTGATCTCGAACGCGTCTCCGAGATGGAGCGTCGCGGGGTGCTCCCGATCCTCGACCTTCACGCGCACCTTCTCGTGCCACGGGTGCAGGTCGAAGTACGCGCCGATCATCTCGCCGTAACGCGCGTCCTCGTAGAACGTGTCGGTCGCGCAGTGCGAACCGGCGAACGCCTTGCCTTGCTTCACGAAGTCGAAGAGCGCCGTCCGGCCCGCCTCGGGGATCGGCAGCTCGCCGGTCGTGTAGAAGAAGACGAGGTCGTATCGAGCGAGCTTCTCGACCGTGAACTCGCTCGCGTCGCGCGTCGGCACCGCTTCGAACGCGCCGGTCTTCTTCCCCCAGTCGACGAGCGCGCGCTCGACGATCGACAGCTCGTCCGGGCTCGCGCGGCGGGCGACGTCGTGCTCGTACCCCGCGGACACGGTGTAGACGAGCACGCGCTTTGGCGCCGCGGTTTCCTCGGGATACGAGATCGCGGCGAGCGCCAGGAGGGATGTGAGCGCGATCAAGCGAATCAGATGTCGGGAACGGTCGAGCTCACGACGAAAGCCGCCAGCGCGCGCAGCGCGTCCGTGGACGTGAAGAGTCCCAAGAGCTTTCCATCGTGCGACACGACCGCCGACCCGATCTTACGCTCGGCCATCTCGTTCGCCACCCGGTAGACCGGCTCTTCCGGGTCGACCATGTACACCTCGCGCACCATCGCTTCCTCGACGGCGACCTGCGAGGGGTCGACGTCCTTCAGCGTCTCGAGGAGGTAGACGTCGCGTTGACTGAGCAGCCCGACGACCTTGCCCTTCGACACGACCGGCAGGTGTCGGATCGAGTGCGTGCGCATCAGGTGCGACGCGTCCTGGATCGTCCGCTCCGGCTCGATGACGACGAGCACGGAGCTCATGTAGTGCTGGATCGGGATCGCGAGCTGGGTCATGACGTCAGGAACTTCCGCTCGGGATGTCGGATCGCCCACACGGGCGTCTCTGCGCGCTTGAGCACCGAGTACGCCACGTTCCCGAGCAAGACCGAGGCCAGACCCGTGCGGCCGTGCGTCCCCAGCGCGATCAGGTCGTGCGTGCGCGACAGCTCGAGGATCGTCTCGATCGGCTCGCCCTCCAGGTACTCCGCCTCGTGCGCGGCGCCGCGCCAATCGAAGTCCGACATCTCCTTCTCGAACGCCTCGCGCCGCGAGCGGCGGACGCCGTCGACGACGTACTCGCGGCCGTAGTCGGGGTAGTCCGGCCACGCGGGGACCATGTACTCCGTCGACTGGAACACGTGGATGGCGTGCACGCTCGCACCGATCCGCTTCGCGAGCGACACCGCGTGCGAGAGCGCGCGCAGGCTGTCGTCCGAGAGATCGACCGGCGCGAGGATCCGCTTCAGCGGTCGTACGGGCTCGGGCTGGATCCACACGCTCTTCGGCGCCTTCGCGAGCACGGCGCGCACGGTGCTGCCGAAGTCGACGACGCCGCGGCGCCGGTGCGTCCCGAGGAACACCACGTCCGCGTCGAGACGCCGCGCTTCCTCGAGCAGGACTTTCGCGGGCGGACCTTCGATCACGCGCACCATGTCCTGCGCGCGAGCGCCGGTGAACTTGACGTCCGCCAGCAAGCGCTCGACGTGAGCGATCGTCGCGGTCGTCGCCGTCGTGAAGAGCCCCTTGGCCTTCGCCGCGTCGCGCGGATCGTCCTGGTACTCCCAGTGCGGGAGCGCGGAGCCCACCGCGTGCACGACCTCGACGTTCGCGTCGATCGCGCTCGCGAGCTGCAGCGCCGCTTGGAGCGCGTGATCCGCGAGACCGTCGGCGTCGATTCCGACGAGGAACTGCTTCAGCTCGGTCGCGCGCGGCTCCACGGCGCGGGCGACAGGTTGTCTCTTCGTGACCATGGAAGCAGGCTACGCCTCGCGTTTGCGCGACTCCATCCGCCGAAGTAGGTAGCTCGACGCCGCGGGGAGCGCAGGCTACGTCAAGAACACGCGGCCGGGTCGCCGGATCGCGAGGACGCCGATCCGCGCTTGACGGAGCACGGAGTAGGTCACGTTCCCGAGCAGCACCGCGGATAGTCCCGTATGTCCGTGCGTGCCCATCGCGATCAAGTCATGACCTTCCTGCAGACGCAGGATCTGCTCCGCCGGCTCGCCGTCGGCGAACAGCGCCTCGTGCGACACGCCTTGCCAATCGAACGACGCGACCGCGCGCTCGAACTCGTCGCGGCTCGAGCGGCGGAGCGAGTCGACGGCGTACATCGGCCCCGCCAGCGGCGTGTCGGGCATGCCGCCGCCGAACTGCGGAACGACGAACGAGCTCATCACCGTGATGCCCGCGCCGAGCGCACGGCAGAGGTCGCGCGCGCCGGCGAGCGCGAGCAGGCTGTCCGGCGAGAGATCGATCGGGCACAGCACGCGGCGGATCGGTCGCGGCGGCTCGACTTGGACCCACACCGCGGTCGGAGCGCCCGCGAGCACGCCGCGCGCGGTGCTCCCGAAGTCGAAGAGGCCGCGCTTGTGGTGCGATCCGAGCACGACGAGCTCCGACTGCGATTTCCGCGCTTCGTCGAGGATCACCTGCGCCGGCGGACCGCTGACGACGCGCAGCGCGTCTTCGTCGATCCGCTTGGGGATCGACAGCTCCGCCGGCGCCGAAGCGAGCACGCGCGCGAGCCGCTCGCGGATCGCGCTCGCCGCGGTCTCCGTGCCCGCGGTCCACTCCGGCATCGCTTCGTCGCGCCCCCAGAAGAGCGGCGCCACGGGGAACGCGTGCACGAGTTGGACGCGCGCGCCGAACCGCGCCCCGAGCCACATCGCGATCAGGACCGCGTTGTCCGCGCGGCCTTCGAGGTCGACGCCGACGACGATCGTACGCGAAAGGCTCGAGTCGGCGCGGTTTGGCATCACGGCACTCCGCGGCGGATTGTCCCGGCGGTTCGCCGCCTATGTCAACGATCCGGGAAAACCACGCAGTGTGTCGGAGCGCCGGCCGCGGAGGATTCGGACCACACGGATTCCGGAAAGGAACTCGTCATGAAGCCCACCGAAGTCCTGATGAGCGAGCACGACATCGGACGCGGGCACGTCCGCGCCATGGAGGCCGCGCTCCGCGGCCGCGCCGCGTGTGAACGCGACGCGATCCGCAGCTCTCGCGAGCACGCGCTCGCGGACGAGCTCGCCGATCGATTCGGCGTCATGAAGGCCGGGCATCGCTGCGGCGCGGCCCTCAGCGGCTGTTGCCGCCGCGCAGCGACCTAGAGAGATCGATCGCTACAGCGTCGACCAGATCGGCAATCGCCCCGCGTGGACCAGGTGGTCGAGCCACAGGTTCGAGAGCTTCTCCTGCGTCGAGTTCGCCCGCAGCCGCTGGTTCAAGTTCTCGAAATCGACGGCGTCGAGCGGCTGGTCCTGGTTGAAGCACGAGAACACCGGCGCGACCTCCTTGCCGGTGGCGGGATCGACGTGCTTGCACAGGCACTGCGCGCAGATCTCCTTCATCATGCACTGCATCGGCGAGTTGATCGATCCGATCGCGATGTGCGCCGGCGAGAGATGCGGCGCGAGAGTCGACTTCCGATGCTCGCGCACCGCGTTCATCATCCGGTCGGAGCCGATGCAGATCAGGCGCGAGCACTCCTTCAGCGGGATCTTCGCCTCGTCGAGCGCACCGGTCGCGTACGCGATCATCGCCTGCACGACGATGCCTCGGAAGTGCCGGTCGTACGGCCGCCGCTTGTCGGGAACGATCTCCGCGCCGCCGTCGGTCGACCACACGACGATGTCCGCCGCGGATTCGATCTCCTCGCGCTTGAAGAGGTCCTCGCCGCGCTTGAAGGCGGCGAAGTAGATCACCTCGTTGCCGCGCGCGCGCAGCGCTCGGCCGATCGAGAACAGGACCGCGTTGCCCAGTCCCCCGCCGGCGAGGATCACTTTCTCGCCCGAAGGAATCTCCGTCGGTGCGCCGGTCGGACCCATCACGACGACGCGCTCGCCGGGCTTGAGCAACGCGCAGAGGCGCGAGCTGACGCCCATCTCGAGCACGATCATCGAGAGCAGGCCGCGCGAAGGATCGGTCCACGCTCCGGTCAGCGCGATGCCCTCCATCGCGAGCTTCGTTCCCTCGACGGTCGCCGACGACGCCTCGTAGTTCTGCAGCCGGTAGAACTGGCCCGGCTCGAAGCGCCGCGCGGCGGCGGGCGCGTGCACGACCACTTCGACGATCGTCGGCGTCAGTCGGCGGACCTCGTGGACGACGGCTTCGAGCTCGTACTCGAGGCGGTGTGAGAGCTTGCGCCACGACTCCTTGCGCTCGGCGAGCGCGACCGGCGTCGCCGGCAGCGCGTCGATGCGCGCGCGGAACGTGTCGACGACTTGACGGAAGCCGTCGCGCGCCGACGCCATCGCCTTGACGACGTTGCCCGCGTACGCCGGGTGGTTGTCGCCGTACACGCTGATCGTGTGGCGGCCGTCGTCGTACGACGTGAAGAACGCCGGCCCGGTCGCGTCCTTCCCCTCCTCGACGGACACGAGCGCCGCGTCGTCGCGGCGGTACACCGAGAAGAACGACTTCCACTTGTCGAGCGCGAACGTCCCCGGGCGCTCGCGCTCGTACATGATGTTCGGGCTCGTGCCGGCGGCGACGAGCACGCTGCCCGCCGCCATCTCGACCTTCTCGCCGCTCGCGGCCCACTTTCCGTCCGCATTCCTCTTTTGCCGCTCGAACACGACGCCGCGCACGGCGCCGTGCTTGTCGAGCAGCGCTTCGACGGGAGACATGCACTCGACGAACGTGATGCCCTCCTCGAGCGCCTTGATCACCTCTTCGTGGTTCAGCCGGTACGCCGGCGAGTCCTCGAGGTTCTTGCGGTACACGAGGCGCACGCCGCCCCAGCCGCGCACGAGCGACGCGAGGTCGGGCGCTTCACCGGCGAGGTCGGCGCGCTCGCGCTCCGCGGCGATCGCGCGGCCGTGCGCGAGCATCGTGTCGAGGTCGCGCTGCTCCTCGTCGCTGAAGAAGCGCCGCACGACGGTGTCGCCGAACTCCTGGCACAGCGCGTCGTAGCGGCCCGCGAGCTTCTCGACCTGCAGCGGGTAATACGCCATCGCCTCCGTCGCCGTGTCGATGCCCGTCAAGCCGCCGCCGATCACGATCACCGGCAGCTTCAGCGACAGGTTCGCGAACGAATCGCGCTTGAACGCGCCGGTGAGCTGCAGCGCCATCAGGAAGTCCGACGCCTTGCGGATCCCGCGCGCCAGGTTGTTCTTCATGTCGATCACGGTCGGCTTGCCGGCGCCGGTCGCGATCGCGATGTGGTCGATGCCGAGCTTCCACGCCTCGTCGATGTCGAGCGTTCCGCCGAACCGGACGCCGCCGTGCAGCGCGAACGTCTCGCGTCGAAGCAACGAGAGATACGGCAGCGTCAGGAAGTTCTTGTCCCAGCGCACCGTGATGCCGTACTCGGACACGCCGCCGAAACCGAGCAGCACGCGCTCGTCGAGATCGCGCCGGATCTCGCCGTAGCTCGCGAACGGCACCGGAGGCACGACGGGTTCCGCGCCTTTCAAGCTGCCCGACCACGCACCCGGCAGCGGCTCGATCTTGAGACCGTCGATGCCGACGACGCCGAAGCCTTCCTGGCAGAGGTAGTGCGCGAGCGTGTAGCCGGCCGGTCCCATGCCGACCACCATCACGTTGACCCCGTTGTACGGAAGCGTGTGCGGCCCGTCGCGGCGCAGCGGATTCCACCGCGTCAGCAGGAGGTAGATCTCGGGGCCGTACGGGAACGAGAGCACGTCGGTCAAGACGCGCGTCTCGATCTGCGGGATGTCGACCGGCTCCTGCTTCTGGTAGATGCAGGCCTTCATGCAGTCG
>CAZQHA010000227.1:0-7554 GCA_964592795.1 uncultured Planctomycetaceae bacterium
CTGGCGGACATCGTGCATGGCGCCGAAATCGTCGCTGATCGAGGCGTCCTTCAAGAGAGCCGGCCGGTACTTCGCGTCCGACACGATGTCCTGAATCCGCCCGATCGCGTCGCGCGCGCCCATCAATCCGAGCGCGAGCGCCACGAACCCGCGCGTTTCGTCGTCCGACACGTCGCCGAGCTTCGCCACGAGCTCGGCGCGCGACTCCGCGTCGTCGCGAATCCCGACCGCGATGGCGCACGCGCCCACGTCGCGCGGCGATCGCGCGTCCTTCAGCGCCGCGCGCACCGCGGCTCCGATCTCGGGCGAGCGTGTCACGCCGAGGTCGATCGAGCCTCGGTCGAGCACGCCCAGCGCGAGCACGATCCACGGTCGATCCGTCGTCGAACCCTTCGCGAGCTCCTTCAAGAGGAAGGCTTGCGTCTCCTTCATCCCCTCGAGCGGATCCGTCCCCCCCGGGCCCGGCCGCGCGGCGACGTGCGCCAGCGCCACGAGCGCGAAGTTCCGCACGTCCGGCTCGCGCGCGTCGGTGAACGCTTTCACGAGCGACGCGCGAACCGAACGATCGAGCGCGCCGGAGCCCGATCCGCCGATGCGGCCGAGCGCGAGAACCGCGCTCGCGCGCACCTCGCGCGACTCCGACGAGTACGGCGCGATCGCCGCCATCAACCGCTCGGACGCGCGCTTGCGCAGTCCCCAGTCGTCCGGCACGCGCGCGACGAGCCGCGCCAGCGCCGTGGTCGCGTGAGCGCGCACCAGGTGATTCAGGTTTCCGCGCTCGAGGAGCGCCAACACCCATTCGATCTGCGCCTGCCGGCACCGATCGGGCGGCGGCGTGTCGTCGCCCTGCGGTAAGTAATCCAGATCGACGGGCAGCGGAATCAGACCCATCGAGATCAGGCACGCCACCGCGACGTCCGGCGTCGCCATCGCCTGCGCCTCGCCGTCCACCATCGCGGCGAGCGAGCGCACGATCTCGCGACGCACCGTCTCGTTCTCGCTTCGGTACCCGATCAGGCCCAGGCCGTACGCCGCGAACGCGCGCGTCCGCCAGTGCACGGTTTGCTGCGTCGAGCGCTGCGGGGAAGCGAGCTCGCGGCCGCGCTTCGAGTCGCGCAGAACGTCGGTGAGGATCGGCAGCGAGCTCTCGTTCGCCAGGATTCCGAGCGCCACCGCCGCCGTCTCGGCGATCTCTTGGTTCGCGTCGGCGAGGAACGGCTGGATCGTCTTCGCCATGCGGCCCTCGCCCGAAGACGCATCCGCCGCTCGTTGAGCGCCGCTCGCTCCGGCATCGTTCGCCAAAGCCGCCTTCCCGTCGCCGATCTTCGCCAGCGCGATCAACGCCCCCGTCACGATGTCGTTGTCGCGCTCCTCGATCAGCACGCGCTCCAGCGCGGGCACGATGCGTTCGCGGATCACCGCTTCGGACGGCTTGAGCAGGTCGCGCGCCTCCGTCATCGGCACGTTGCCGAGGAAGAAGTCGTCGCTGCCGAGCAGGAGATCGCTGCGGTGGATCGCTCCGCGCAAGTTGAGGTACGTGTCGCGATTGAATCCCCACCACACTTGCCACGTCGTCAGGTCGGTGCCGCCCGGCGCGGAGGACGTCGCCGGCGAGCTCGGAGTCGCACCTCCACTGCCACCGCCCGATCGGCTCGGAGATGTCGCGCTTCCGCCGCCGCTTCCGCCCGAACCTCCGCCGACGGGTGCCGAACCCCCGCCGCCGCCTCCTCCGCCACCCCCGCTCGCTCCGCCGCCGCCGGGCACGTTGTCACCCGCGCCGCGGTACGTTCCGCCGTGCGCGGTCGCGATGTCGTGGGTCCAGAGAGTCCCGAAGGCGACGATGAGCAGGAGGGCGAGCAACTTCTGGATCATGGTGGACGTGGGTCGTGGAGTTCGGCGTCGAGGATCGAGGCAATGCACCCGACGCCCGTGCGGCGGAGCGCGCGCGAACGCAAGCTCCGTACCCCCGAGGGGCGCGAACCACAATACGACATCCTGAGTCGAGGTTTCGGCGGGCGGCGCAGGCCCGCGGCGCCGTCGCGACGTTTCGGCGCAGTGACACGTTGACGCGCAAGGAGAACGCAGCGCCGATCGACAGGTCGCGCCCGCCTCCGACCGAGCCCGGCGAGCCGCGACTTTACCTGCGAACCCACGGTCCTAAGCTCTGCCCCGCCGCGATGGACGCCGCCCACCTCGAATCGCCGGCGCGCGCCGATCGCGTGCGCGACGCGGCGATCTTCTTCTTGATCGTCGCCGTCGCCTTCGTGCCGCGCTTCGTCTTCCTGCGCGAAGCGCGCGCCGTGCCGCTCTTCCACACGCCGATCATGGACGGGCTGTCGTACAGCTCGTGGTCGGACGACATCGCGAACGGGGATTGGCTCGGCGATCAGATCTTCTATCAGGCGCCGCTCTATCCGTACTTCCTCGCCGTCGTGAAGGTCGCGCTCGGGCGCGACCTCGCGACGATCCGGTTCGTCCAGATCTTGCTCGGGAGCCTCGCGTGCGGCGTCCTCTTCCTGGCCGGGCGCGAGCTCTTCTCGCGCCGCGTCGGCGCCGTCGCCGGACTCCTGCTCGCGCTGTATCCGTCGGCGATCTTCTTCGACGCGCTGATCCAGAAGGCGAACCTCGGCCTCGTCTGGACGGTGCTTCTCTTGTGGTTCGTCGCGCGCGCGCTGCGTGCTCCATCTGCGTGGAGATGGTCGCTCGCGGGCGTGACGCTCGGTCTCCTGATGTTGACGCGCGAGGAGACGATCCTCCTCGTTCCGCTCTTCGCGGCGTGGATCGTCTTCTTCCAGCGCGACGAGGAGCGGCGCATCCGCTGGCGCTTCGCGCTCGGATGGGTCTGCGGTCTCGCGCTCGCGCTCCTGCCGGTCGGCTTCCGCAACCTCGCGGTCGGCGGCGAGTTCGTGCTCACCACGTCGCAGGCCGGCTCGAACTTCTACATCGGGAACGGGCCGCGGGCGTCGGGGACGTACGTTCCGCTCCGTCCCGGGCGCAGCGACACGTTCTACGAGCGACGCGACGCCGTCGAACTGGCGGAGGCCGAGGCGGGTCGCACGCTGACGCCGAGCGAGGTGTCGCGCTTCTGGTTCTCGAAGTCGTTCGCGCACATCCGGGCCGAACCGGGCGCATGGGTCGCGCTCCTTTGGCGCAAGATCGCACTCCTCTTCAATGCGTACGAGCTGCCCGACGCGGAGGATCTCTACTACTACGAGCGCTCGTCGCGCGTGCTGCGCTTTCTCGGCAAGGTGTGGAACTACGGCGTGCTGGTGCCGCTCGCGTGCGCGGGCCTCGTGCTCACGTGGAACCGCCGGCGTGAGCTCGCTTTCCTCTACGCGATGCTCGGCGTGCTGTGCGTCGGGCCCGTGCTCTTCTACGTCTTCGCGCGCTACCGCTATCCGCTCGTTCCGCTGTTCGCCGTCTTCGCGGCCGCGGCGATCGTCGAGTGCTGGTCGAGCTTCCGCGCTCGCCGCTACGGACGGCTCGCGATCGCCGGCGCGACGATCCTCGTGATCGCGCCGCTCGTCAACTGGCCTCTCTACTCGAAGTCGTTCCAGCTGCCCGAGGCGTACAACAACGCCGGCGTCGCGCTCGCGCGCTCCGGCAACGACGCGGCGGCGGTCGAGGAGTTCCAGCGCTCGATCGCCTTGAAGCCCGGCACCTCCGAGACGCACGGCAACCTGGGAGTGTCCCTCCTGCGCCTCGGCCGAGCGCCCGAAGCGATCGCCGCGTTTCGACGCGCGCTCGAGCTGAAGCCGAACGACAGCCGCGCGGAGCTGCGCTTGGGCTCCGCGCTCACGACCGCCGGCAACGCACGCGAAGGGATCCCGCACCTCGAGCGCGCCACCGCGCTCGCGCCCACGAACGCCGAGGCCTGGAACCATCTCGCGATCGCCTACTCCGTCGAACGACGATTCGCCGACGCGATCCGCACGCTGCAGACGGCCGTCAACCAAGTGCCGGACGAGGCGTCACTGGCCGCGAACCTCGCGTGGCTCTTGGCGACCGGCCCGGATCCGGCGCTGCGCGACGGGCGCCGCGCCGTCGCGATCGCGGAGCCCTTGTGCCGCCGCACGAATGGCAACGACGTGGCTGCCCTCGACGCGCTCGCGGCCGCGTACGCCGAGTCAGGTCGTTTCGACGAAGCCGTCGAGACGGGCCGTCAGGCCGCCGCGCTCGCACGCGCGCAAGGCCACACGGAGCGCGTCGCCGGAATCCTCGCGCGCGTCGCGCTCTACCTCGAGCGCAAGCCGTTCCATCAAACCCAATGATCGCGACGCGTCGCTCCGAGCCGGAGCGAGCGGACGATCACTGCACGTTCGTCCAGAACGTCCCGTCGTTGCCGCCGATCAAGCCGGCGCGCACCGGAGACGCCATGTCGGCGGGGTTCGTCAGCGCCTCCCCGAACAGCGGCATCTTGACGATGCCGTCGTAGGGGGCCGCGCCGCGGTTCTGGCACTGCATCAAGCTGCCGTCTTGATTGATGAAGAACGCGCGATTGCCCGTGCTCTCGACGTCGACCGGCCAGGCGTACGCACACCACAGCACTTCGCCCGCGTCGCTGTCCGGGAAATTCGCCGGATCGGCGCCGCCGATCGTCGGAAGCTCCGCGATCCCGGGCGTCACTCCGCCCACCGGCGTATCCGGGAGCCAGAGCTTGAAGTGATACCCCGAGCGCGTCGCGAGGCTCTGTGCGTCCACGCGGCCGAACGCGGCCGCGAGCACCGCCGGCGTGAGATCGTCGACGCCCAGCACGCCCGGCGCGGGAGCGCCGCCGACTCCCTTGCGCATCGGCACGGTCGCGGTCAGCTCGCCGAAGTAGGCGAACTCGCCCGCGCCGTCGGAGTCCGTGTCGATCGCGCCGCGCGCGCGCACTTGCTCCTGCGCCGTCGACAAGAGTCGGAGCGTCGAGATCGCGGTCGCTTCGTTGGCGGCGAGTCGGGCGCTGAGCAGCTTCGGTATGGCGACTGACGCGATGATCGCGATGATCGCGACCACGATCATGAGCTCGGTGAGCGTGAAACCGGACGTGGCACGAGTGCGTTTCATGTGTGAACTGTGGACCTCGGTCGTCGGTTTTGGAGCCGCGCGGTGCATGGAAGCGGCCGGTGTTTCTCGGGCAAGTTCGTGAGCGAGCGCGCGCGTTCGCGGTGGGGATGTCCATTCGCGAACGAGGCGCAGCTCGCGGTCGAAGCCGCCGAGTTGCGTCTTTCGCTGTGACGCATCGGCATCGGAGCGCCCCGTTCTTGAACGGGCGCGCATCCGCCGCCACCCCGGGTGCGTTTTTCCAGGTAGAGTGTGCGCCTCCGAAGTCCCCCCCAACGGAGTCAGCCCCATGCTGCGTCCCGCTCTCCGACGCACGGCTTCGCTCGCCGTCTTCACGCTCGCCACCACCCTCTCCGCGACCGCGCGCGCCCAGTCTCCCGCGGGCACCAAGCAAGAGTTTCCGGATTACAAGCTCACGCTCACGCTGCCGGCGCTCGAGGAGCTCTCGAGCACGGGGCAGACGAACGAGCAGACCCAGGGCGACTGGACCGGCAAGCTCGGCGCGGCGACGCTCCGGATCTCGCTGCGCGTGTTCCCGCTCGGGGAGTTCGGCTTCAACGAGCCCGAGGACGTCAACGACCTCCTCGAGGACTACATGCGCGAGCCGAACGGCGGCCGCAGGCCCGACTTCGCGTTCGTCGAGAAGGAGCTCCTGACCGGCTCGTTCGGCTACGTGCCGTACGGCGCGTACGCGCAAGGGCCGCTGCGCGAAGGCACGAAGGTCGTCGGGACGCTGTTCACCCTCGCGGGCCTCACCGATTCGCACGGTTACTCGGTTCGCGTCGACGCGCTTCCCGAGCTCGGGGAGAGCGGCGTCAAGACGGTGCGCGAGTTCCTCGCGAAAGGCGTCGTGTGCAAGAGCGAGCCGCGCAATCCGAAGTGGACGGATGAAGAGGCGCTCGAGCGTTGGACCAAGAGCGCGCCGCAGAAGACGCACGAGAAGTTCGACAAGCCGACGCGGACGGCGCACTACATCATCCTGACGTGCTCTTCGGGCGGGAAGAAGTTCGCGGAGAAGATGGAGGAGTGCTACACGGCCATCCAGAAGATGTACCCGTTCCCCGAAGTGCCCGGGCGAAAGCTGATGCCCGTGTTCCTCTTCCGCACGCCCGACGAGTACTACGACTTCTACGTCGCCGTGCACAAGGTGCCGCGAGCTGCGGCGGAGCGTTCCAAGGGTCACGCGAGCGGCGATTACTACGCGACGTGGTACGAGGCTCCGAACGACCCCGTCCACATCCACGAGGCGACGCACCAGATCTTCCGCAATCGACTGCGCCTCGGCGGCGGCGGCTCGTGGTTCCAGGAGGGCGTCGCGGAGTACATCGAGACGAAGCCCGGCGACCGCGGCAACGCCGCCCGTGCCGTCAAGAAAGGCGAGCACATGAAACTCGTCGAGTTCGTGACGATCCCGAGCCTCTTGCACTCGACCGAGGAAGGCAAGAAAGGCGGCGACGAAGCCGGCGACCTGTACAAGCAAGCCGCGCTCTTGATCGAGTTCCTGCGCGAGAGCAAATTCGGAAAGGCAAAGTTCCTGGACTACATGCACGCGGTCGGCAAGGTCCGGAGAAACGATCTCGAGGCGATCGAGAAGGCGACCCGCGACGTCTACGGCGTCGACCTCGCCGAGCTCGACAAGCTGTGGATGGAATACTGCAAGAAGCGCTGAGCCCGCCGGCGGCACTCGCCATGCCGCAGCCCGCATGAACGCCGCGCGACTCGCCGCCGAACGAACGACCGCGACGACCGTCGAGCTCGACGGCCGCGAAGTGCTCTCGTTCGCGGGCTGCAATTACCTCGGGCTCGCGCACCATCCCCGCGTCGTCGGCGCATTGCGCGACGCGATCGACGAGGTCGGCATCAGCGCCGGCGCGTCTCGGCTGACCACCGGCACACACCGCGAGCACGAGGAGCTCGAGTCCGAGCTGGCGCGCTTCCTGCGCACGGAGAACGCGCTCCTCGTCTCGGATGGATACATGACGAACCTCGTCGTCGCGCAGGCCCTGGTGTCCGGCGCGCAGCGCGTCTTCGTCGACCGCGAGTCCCACGTCAGCATCCGCGACGCGCTCGCGGCCGTGGGCGTCGTGCCGCTCGATTACGAGCACGCCGACGCGCGCGATGCCGCCACGCGGTTCGAGCGACACGCCGGCGAGCCGATCGTCGTGTTCACCGACGGCGTCTTCCCCTCGCGCGGCACGATCGCGCCGCTCCGCGAGCTCGTGCGCGCGCTGCCCGCCAACGCGCTCCTCGTCGTCGACGACTGTCATGCGACCGGCGTCCTCGGCGAGTCCGGACGCGGAACGTGCGAGCACGCCGGCGTGGAGGACGCGCGCGTCGTCGTCACGAGCACGCTGTCGAAGGCCCTCGGCTGCTACGGCGGCTTCATCGGCGCGACGAGCGATGCGATCGAGGCGGTCCGCGCCAGCTCGCGCGCATTCGCCGGCTCGACGCCGATCCCGCCCGCGCTCGCGCGGGCGGCGCGCGCGGCCCTCGGCGAGCTCGCGACCG
>CAZQHA010000228.1:0-7548 GCA_964592795.1 uncultured Planctomycetaceae bacterium
CCTCGAGCCCGCTCGCGCTCGTGATGAGCGGCGGCGGCGCGCGCGCGGCGTACCAAGTCGGCTTCCTGCGCTCGCTCGCGCGCGCGGCCCCCGAGCTCGAGATCCCCGTGCTGACCGGCGTCTCCGCCGGCGCGATCAACGCGATCTACCTCGCGAACCATTCGGGCAGCCTGGCGCGGAAGGTCGACGCGCTCGTCGACTTGTGGAGCCACCTCACCGCCGAGCAAGTGTTCCGCGTCGACACGGGCTCGCTCGCGCGCAACGTCCTGGGCGTGGGCCTGAAGCTCGTCTCGGGCGGCGCGAAGGTGGCGCCGCGCTCCCACGCGTTCGTCGACACCGCGCCCCTGTGGTCGCTGCTCGGGCGCGTGCTCGACGCGCGGGACGGGAAATTCCCCGGGATCGACGTGAACCTGAAATCGGGCAGGCTGCGCGCGGTCGCGATCACGACGTCGAGCTACTCGACGGGACAATCGATCACGTGGGTGCAAGGCGAGAACATCGAGCTGTGGGAGCGCGCACACCGCAAGAGCGTGCACACCGAGCTCGAGCTGTCGCACGTCATGGCGTCGACCGCGCTGCCGATCCTGTTCCCGGCCGTCCAGATCGCCGGCCAGTGGTACGGCGACGGCGGCATCCGGCTCACCGCGCCGTTCTCCACCGCGATCCACCTCGGCGCCGATCGCGTGATCGCGATCTCGACGCGCTACGGCCGCACCCGGGCCGAAGCCGACCGGCCCGCGATCGAGGGCTATCCGCCGCCGGCGCAGGTGATCGGCGTCCTGTTCAACGCGATCTTCCTCGACTTGTTCGACGCGGACGCGCTCGCCGTCGAGCGCGTCAACCGCATGATCGAGTGCGTTCCGGAGTCGGAACGGCGCGGCCTGCGGCCCGTGAAGCTCCTCCTCCTCCGGCCGTCGCGCGACCTGGGCCAGCTCGCGAACGCGTACGAAGCACGCCTGCCGCGCGCGTTCCGATTCTTGACGCGCGGCCTGGGAACGAAGGAGACGCGCGCGAACGACATGCTGAGCCTCGTCATGTTCCAGTCCGACTACCTGCAGCGGCTGATCGAGCTGGGTGAGGCGGACGGCGACGCGCGCCGCGCGGAGGTCGAGGCGTTCCTCGCCGCGCCACCGGTTCCGAGCCGGTAAAGCGCTCGCGCGAGTCGCGGCGCGCGTTACCTTGTGCGCCCTCTATGCTCCCCCTGCTCCTCACCGCGTACCTGTCCTCGGCTGCGATCGCCGCGCAAGATCCGAGCGCGTCGGGCGTGCCGCTCACCGACCACCGCCAGCTGCAGATCGCGATGGCGCGCCTCGCGACCGAGCATCCCGACCTCGTGTCGATCTTGCCCATCGGAACGTCGCGCGGCGGGCGCAAGATCGACGCGCTGCGCCTCTCCGCGGGCGAGCGCACGCCCGGCAAGCCCGCGATCCTCCTCGTCGCGAGCATCGACGGACCGTGCGCGTGGACGTCGAGCATCGCGCTCTCGCATGCGCAGAGGCTGGCGAGCGGCTACGCGAGCGACGCAAAGACGAAGGCGCTGCTCGATTCGACCACGCTCTACATCGTGCCGCGCGCGAACCCCGACGCGGCCGAAGCGCGTTTCGCGAAGCCGCTCCACGAGGCGAGCGCGAGCGGGCGCGGCGTCGACAACGATCGCGACGGCCGCTTCGGCGAGGACGGGCCGTCCGACGTCGACGACGACGGGTTGGTGCTCGTGATGCGGGTTCCCGACCCCGAGGGCGAGTGGATCGAGGATCCCGCGGATCCGCGCGCGCTGATCCAGGCCGACCGCGCGAAGGGGCAGCGCGGGCGCTTTCAGCGCTACGTCGAAGGCCGCGACAGCGACAAGGACGAGGAGGTCGGCGAGGATCCCGAGCTCGACGCGGTGGTCAACCGCAATTTCCCGGCGCGCTGGATCGAGCACGAGCCCGCGTCGGGCCTCTTCGCGACCGACGAGCCCGAGGTGCGCGCGCTGTGCGAGTTCGTGCTCACGCACAAGGACATCGCGCTCGTCGTGACGTACGGCCTCCAGGACAACCTCGTCGAGAAGCCGAAGTCGATCGCAGACGACGCACCGAACGTGAAGCGGATCCCGCCGGTCGGCGTGCAGCAGTCGGACGCCGACCTCTACGCCGAGATCGGACAGCGCTACAAGCGCATCACGAAGAGCCAGGCCAAGGGACACGGCGCGGAAGAGGGCTCGTTCCAGGCCTGGATCCAATCGCACCGCGGGCTGTGGACGCTGAACCTCGTCCTGTGGTCGATTCCGCTCGACGAGAAGCCCGGCGAGAAAGCCGGTGACAAGCCGGGCGAGAAGTCGGAGAAGCCGGCGGACGACGCGAAGAAAGACGACGGCAAGAAGGACGAGGAGAAACCCAAACCGTCCGACGACGCGAAGCGCTTGAAGTGGATCGACCAGACGCCGGGCGAGAGCGCGCGCTTCGTCCCCTGGAAGCCGTTCGATCATCCGGAGCTCGGAAACGTCGAGATCGGCGGCTTCGCGCCGTTCGCGACGGTCGAGCCGCCGGAATCCGAGCGCGCGCGGATTGCCGGCGTCGAGCTCGAGTTCCTGGTGAGCCTCGGAGAGCTTCTCCCGCGCGTCCGAGTCGCGCAGTGCACGGCGAAGGAGCTCTCCGCGGGCCTGTGGAAGATCGAAGCGACGATCACCAACGATTCGTTCTTCCCCTACGCCGGCGCCGCCGCGCGTCGCGCGGAGACCGTTCGTCCGGTGCGAGTCACGCTGCGCGCGCCGAACAGCGCGAAGGTGCTCGCGGGCAACCGTCAAGAGCTCGTGACGCACCTCGACGGCAGCGGCGGGCGCAAGGAGCTCTCGTGGCTCGTTCTCGGCGGACCGCCGAGCAACCTCGCGATCCAAGTCGACACGGACAGCGCGGGCACGATCGAAGTCTCGCCGGAGGTGAAGTGATGCGCGCGCTGACGACGTTCGCGGTTCTCGCGGTGCTCTCGGTTCCTTCGTTCGCGCAAGCCAAGAGCACGGCCGGCGACGCTCCGCAGAAGACGGGCTTCCCCGGCTCGGGCGTCGGCCACACGCCAAAGGTCGAGATCGCGTGGAACCGCTTCTACGACTACGCCGACGTGTACGCGCTGCTCGATCGCATCGAGGCGGCGTGGCCGGGCTTCATGCGCCACGAGACGATCGGCCACAGCGTCGAAGGCCGCGAGATGCGCGTGTACACGATCTGCAACACAGCGAAGGGCGACGACAAGTCGAAGCCCGCGATGTGGATCGACGGCAACGTGCACGGCAACGAGGTGCAAGGCGCCGAGGCCGCGGTGTACGCCGCGTGGTACCTCTTCGAGAACTACGGCACGAACGCCGAGGTGACCGAGCTCGTCGACCGCGCGGTGTTCTACATCCTGCCGATGGTGAACCCCGATGGGCGCGCGTCCTGGTTCAGGGATGCGCACAACGCGCACAGCTCGCGCACGGGCGTGCAGCCGCTCGACGACGATCGCGATGGACTGTCCGACGAGGACCCCGACGACGACCTCGACGGCGACGGACAGATCACGCAGATGCGCAAGTTCGTGCCCGGACAAGGGACGCACCGGCAGGATCCCGACGATCCGCGCATCCTCGTGCCGGTGCCGGCGAACGACAAAGGCATCCGCGGCGACTGGATCATGGTCGGCGAGGAAGGTCTCGACAACGACGGCGACGGCCGCATCAACGAGGACGGTCCCGGCGGCTACGACATGAACCGCGCGTGGCCGTCGATGTGGATGCCCGAGTTCGTCCAGGGTGGCGCGGGACCGTACCCGCTCTACTGGCCGGAGACGCGCTGCATCGCGCGCTTCATCGTCGAGCATCCGAACATCGCGGCGCTGCAGTCGTTCCACAACTCGGGCGGGATGATCCTGCGCGGGCCGGGCGCGGAGGCGTTCGGCGAGTACGAGCGCGAGGACCTGCGCGCGTTCGACGAGCTCGGCAAGGACGGCGAGAAGATGCTGCCGTTCTACCGCTACATGATCATCTGGCGCGACCTCTACTCGGTCTTCGGCGGCTTCGTGACGTGGACGTACGAGGGCCTGGGCATCATCTCGTTCACGAACGAGCTGTGGGCGGACGACCAGACGTTCCCGCAGCGCGCGCAGAACCGGAACCCAGGGGAGAGCTTCTTCGGCACGACGGCGCAGAAGGATCGGCTCTACTTCGACGACACGCTGCTCATGGGTGCGGGCTTCGTCGACTGGCATGCGTTCGACCACCCGCTGTACGGCAAGGTCGAGCTGGGCGGCTTCCGCAAGGACGTGGGCCGCGTGCCGCCGACGTTCATGATCGAGGAGATGATCCACCGCAACGCGCTCTTCTGCTTGAAGCACGCGAAGGAGATGCCGCTCGTGCGCATCGAGGACGCGGTGACGACGGACCTCGGCGACGGAGTGCGCAGCATCGACGTCGTGTTCAAGAACGAGCGCTTGATCCCGACGCGCACCGCTCGCGCCGCGACGAAGCAGATCGGCGCTCCCGACGTCTACACGTGCGAGGGGCGCGGCGTCGAGGTGCTCGCCGGCGGCTTCCGGACGGATCGCTGGCGGCCGGAGCGCATCGAGCTCGCGGAGCGCGAGCCGGCGCGGCTGCTGCGCGAGCAAGGCATCCCCGGCCGAGGCGAGGTGCGCGTGCGCTGGATCGTGCGCGGCAAGGGCGAGCGCGTGACGATCGGCTGGAAGGGCGAGAAGGGCCAGGCCGTGACGCTGGACGTCAAGATCCAGTGACGGGCGGCCGGCGTCGCGTCGAGATGGGGCCTTGATCGAGCCCGGCCGGTCCGCAATGCTCTCCGCGCCCGCCGACGAATTCATGGTGACGAAGAAGGTCCACTGCGCCGACTGCCAGCACTTCCGAGAGGCCCCCTACGACGCGCCGCGCACGGGCTGCTACTTCCCCGACTTCATGCCGGTGAAGCAGAAGGATGCCTTCCTGAAGGAGCAGGAGATCCCGGGCAATCACCGCGCGCTCAATCTGCGCGGCGACTGCGCGAAGTTCGAGCCGCGCGGGAAGCGGCGCTCGTTCTGGAAGCGGATGCTCGCGAACGAGTTCTAGGGCGCGTCAGGCATCGAAGAGCTGCGACGCGGCGTGATGCCCGCGGCGAATGTGACGAACGTCTTACTGCGTCGCACGGCGAGGGCGACGTATCGCGGCGCATGAAGCACACCCCGGCCTTCGCGACGACGATGTTCTCGCTGCTACCTGCCTGCGCCGCTGCAAGCGCGAATCAGGCGACCGAAGCCGGCAACGACGAGCCGCCTGCCCAAGGCACGATCGTTTCGGAGATCGACAACAGCTGCTGGTACGTCTTCCAGGACAAGGACGGCAACTACTGGTTCGGCAGCGATGGCAAGGGCGTCAGCCGCTACGACGGCAAGACGATCACGCGGTTCACGACCCAGGATGGTCTGAGCCACGATCACATCCGCGGCATCCAGCAGCACGCGCCGACGGGCGACATCCTCATCACGACGTTGGGCGACGTCAGCAAGTTCGATGGTCATCGATTCGTCACGTTGCCCGTGACCGAAATGGATTCACCGGACGACGGCTGGGTGCTGAACGCCGAGGACGTGTGGCTTCCCTGGCAGCCGAAGCAACGAGGTCCCTACCGCTACGACGGCAAGACGCTGTACCACCTCGAATTCCCGAAGAGCCCGCGGGAGGACGCGTACTACGCGGGAGGTCCGAGTCGTGAGTGGAGTCCGTACGAGGTGTACTGCGTCTACAAGGACAAGAGAGGCCACGTGTGGTTCGGCACGTCGAACCTGGGCATCTACCGATTCGACGGCGAGCACGTCGACTGGATGTACGAGGACCACTTGACCAACACGCCGAACGGCGGCTCGTTCGGCATCCGCTCCATCCTCGAGGATCGGCGAGGAGACTTCTGGTTCTGCAATACGCAGTACCGCTACGCCATGCGGCCGCGCGGCGATGCCGACGGCCCGGGACAGATCGCGTACTCGCGCGAGCCTGGAATGGATCTCTCGCGCTCGCCGCTCGCTGAGAAGTTCTTCTACTTCCAGTCGATCACCGAGGACGATCGCGGCCACCTGTGGATGGCGCCCTACGCCGGAGGCGTGTTCGAGTACGACGGCACGAACGTGAGGCACTATCCGATGAAGGACGCCGAGAACGACGAGATCACGATGTTCACCATCTACAAGGACAGGCGCGGCGACCTGTGGGTGGGTACGCACGAGCACGGTGCGTTCAAGTTCAACGGCAAAGAGTTCGAGCGGTTTTCGGTCGAGAGAGGGGGCCGCTAGCGCGCGGAGGCACGCAGCAGCTCTTCCAAGTGCTGCTTCCACACCGCGGGGACGGAGTGCGTCCCGTGGCCGCGTGTCTCCCGTCCGGCCGGAATCAGGATCGCGCGTCCCTTTGGCACGCGCTCGATCTGCCGTTCGAGGATGCCGAGCTCGGGTGGATTGATCAGGTCGTCGGCAAAGTTGATCGCGAAGAGCGGCGCGCGAATCAGATCCAGATCATCTCCGGGGGCGTAGTCGCGCGACGCCTCGACCTGGTACAGCACGTCGTTGGCGTCCGTGGCTTCCATCGCCATCACGACGTTCGCATCGAGCACCTTGTCGCTCTCCGCCAACGTCGGCATCGCCTCCTGGCGGAGGGTCGGTGTACTGCCCATGAGGAACAGCACTTCGTGTGCGGTGCGCAGGCTGGGTGGTTGCTCGGAATACTCACCCGCGCGCCATGCCGGATCGTTGCGGATCGCGTCGATCACGATCCGACGCCACACACGATTCCGCCCCGAGATCTGCGTCGGCAGGCTCGCGAGCGGCATGAGCGCGTCCATGAAATCGGGTTTGAGCTCCCCCCAAAGCCACGTGTGCATCCCCCCCATCGACGTTCCCATCACGAGCCGGAGATGGTTCACGCTCAGACCCTCGGTCACGAGCCGGTACTGCGCCTCCACCATGTCGAGATAGCCGTAGCGCGGAAATCGTGCGCGCAGTCCGTCGCTCGGCTTGCTCGACTTTCCATGACCGATGCCATCCGGCAGGATCACGTAGTAGCGCGCGACGTCGAGCGGCTTTCCGGGCCAGAAGAGCTGACCGGCAAACCGTCCATCGATGAAGTTCCCGCCATTGCCCGTCGTGCCGTGCAGGATGAGCACGGCGTTCTGCACGACGCCTTGTGCGTCACGTTCAGGCTTGCCGAGAGTCCGGTAGTGGATCCGGAGCTCCGGCAGTGTTTCTCCCGACCGAAAGCGGAAGTCCTTGAGCACGAAGTTGCCTTCCGTCGGAGTCGGAGTCTGCGCCGCGAGCCTACCGACGAGCAGCAGCGCAGCGATCCACGCGCACGACCAGTTCGACATGTTCGACCTCCTCGAGGAGAGGATGGTCGCATGCGACGACTAGATCCCGAGGCTCCACGCCAGGAAGAACGAAAAATCCGGCCCCGCCGCCGCGATCGCGTCCTCCTCGAAACCCAGGTGCAGCCGCGAGCCGTCGAGGTCCCACGCCACGCCGAGGTCGATCAAGAGGATCGGCGCGTCGAGCTCCTCGATGCTCACGTCGTGC
>CAZQHA010000229.1:0-7536 GCA_964592795.1 uncultured Planctomycetaceae bacterium
GCCCGCGGGGAGCGGGCCGACGCGTCGCTCGGTCGACGAGACGCCCTCGGTCATCATCGCTTGGATCGCCTCGAACGAGAACATCCCGCCGACTTCCTGATCGCGCTCGTTCTTGACGCTGACGCTGCCGCGCACGTTCTTCAGCTCGCCATCCTCCATCGAGATGCGCACCCACGTGCCCGGCTCGAGCGCGAGATCGACCTCGCTCGTCTTGCCTTCGACGACGCCGACCGCGTTCGAATCGCGGCCGGCGAGCGTCGACGTGCGCGCGCACAGCGTGTACTTGCCGGGCGCGACGCCTTCGTACGTGAATTGGCCGTTGCCGTCGCTCGCACACGCGGAGAAGCGGTGGATGAGCTCGCCCTGCGCGTCGCGCACGTACACGGTCGCACCCGAGACGGGCGCGCCGTCCGCGTCGAGCACGCGTCCCGTGATCTTGCCCGGGAGCGAGAGCTCGAGCTCGATCCCGTCGACCACCTTGTCCGCGTCGACGCGCAGTCCCCCGCGCACCGATCGTCCGTGCGGGCTGTCCTCCTGCGTGAACCGCCGGCCCATGCTGCCGCCGGCCGCGACGGCGTACGTGCCCGGGTGCACCTCGTCGAAGGAGAATCTCCCGTCCTCGCCGGTCGTCGCCGCCGCGCCGCCTCCGCTCATCAGCGAGAGGCTCGTCGCGCCGTCCGCGAGGAGCTGCACGCGCACGCCGGACAGCGGTCGGCGATCCGGTCCGCGCACGCGTCCGCGCACCGCGCCGAGCGGGAGCGCGAGGTCGAGCCGGTGCTCCGCCACTTCCGGAATCGTCTCGTAGAACTCGATGCCCGTGCCTTGATCGAAGCCTTCGGTCACGATGAGCACGACGTTGCCGGGCTTGTCGAGCGTGAGCTCGAAGTTCCCGCTCGCGTCGACCTTGCCGACCTTGAAGTTGTCGAGCATCGAGCCGCCTTCGCCGACCGCCATCAGGTTGCGCTTGCCCGCGGGCTCGCCGGCGCGCGTGATCGTGCCCGTGATCCTCACCGGCGCCTTGGGCGGCGCGCCGAGCACGACGTGCGTCGTCTCGCCTTCGCGGATCGTCGCCGACGCCATCTTCATCTGCGCCATGAACTCGCTCGGGTCCGCGTCGTCGGAGCTCATGCGGCGCTCGAGCTCCTCGCGCTCCTTCTGCGGCGGCTCGGCGACGACTTGGTACGTGCCCGGCGTCAGGTGGTCGGCTTCGAATCGTCCGGCGGAATCCGACTGCACGCTGCGCATGTCCGACGCGTCCATCGAGAAGAGCTGGATGTTGCGCCCGCCGCTCGGCGTGCCGTCCGCGGCGTAGACCTCGCCGGTCAATCGTCCGCCGGCGCGCAGCTCGAGCAGGAGTCCCGGCGTCTCGACGCGCGGCGCGATCGTCACGGTCATCGGCGGGCTCTTCGCCCAGTCCTCCGCGTCGGCGACGAGGTCCATCGTGCCGGCCGGGATCGATTCGAGCCGGAACGCGCCATCCTCGGCGCTCTCGGTCGACGTCTCGTCGTCGAAGAAGTCGAAGCCCCGGGCCGAGTTCGGCGCGCGCGCGCTCACCTTGGCGCCCGCGACGCCGCGGCCGGTGGGATCGACGACGCGGCCGGAGGCCGATCCCGTGCGCACGACGCGCAGCACGAGCTCGTCGTCGGTCTGAGGGATCGCGACCGTCGGCTTCTCGCCGGTCTGGCGGTGTCCGTTCGCTTCGACGGAGATCGTGTATCGGCCTTCCTGCAATCCGCCGAGCAGAAACGTTCCGTCGTCGCGTTCGAACTGCTGCGACTGCGCGCTGCGGTCGACGATCGGCGCGTCGTCGCCGTAGCTCGGCGCCGCGGTGATCTTGAAGTCGCGCACGGGCGCGTCGAGATCGTCGACGACGCGGCCCTCGAGCCCGCTCGGCTCTTGCAGCACGAAGCGGAGTCCGGTGCTCCCGGCGGCGACGTCGTGCAAGGTCGCGGTCCACACGACGCCGCCGTCCTGGCCGTCGATCTTCTTCTTCGCGCCGCTCTGCACGGTGAACGGTCCATCGCCGAGCCCCGCCAACGTGAACGCGCCTTCGGCGTCGGTCAGCGTGCTGCGCGTCTCCGAATTCCGGCGTCGGTTGAAGCGCCGCGGTCCGCGCTGCGTCTCGTCGGCGGCGCCACGCGCGCTGACCTGCGCCTCGCGTGCCGCCGTCCCATCGGGCCAAGTGACCCGGCCGGCGATCCGCTGGCCGCGCGCGAGGACGATGTCGATGGCTTCCAGCGTCGCACCGTTCGCGAGGTCGATCTCGTCGCTCTTGCCGTCGACGTGGGACTCGTGCTGCGCGGCGAGCTGCGTCTTGCCCGCGCGCAAGCCGACGAGCTCGTACGTCCCGTCGGCCGCGGACGACGTCGCGCGCTCCGAGTTGCCGAACCTGGCCGAGAAGTTGAATCGCTGCTCGTCCGCCTCGATCGTCGCGCCCGCGACGGGCGCGCCTTGATCGTCCTTCACCCTTCCGCGCACGGTCCCGCCGCGCTCGACGTCGATGACGATCTCGGTCCTGCGACCGGGCTCGAGCTTGAACTCCGTGTGAGTCGCGACCGCGAGCTTCACCGGGCTGACGACGATCGTCATGCGCATCTCGGTCGGCAGCGCGCGTTCCTCGAACTCGAGCTCCTCCGAGACCCTGCACGTGCGGCGCACGAAGCCTCCCCCGCGGCGAAAGCCACCCGGGTCGCTCCGGTATCCCTCGACGGTCGCCTCCGCGCCGGCAAGCTCCGCGTCGAATCCCGGCGGCGGCGTGCAGCGGACGACGAGCCAGCTGCCCAGCGCAGGCTCGAGCACGATCGGCTGGGTGTGCGCAGGCTCCACCGACCGGTGCTCATTCAGATAGAGATATCGGCCGAGCAGCACGAGGATCGCGGTCTTCCCCGAGATAGTCGGAACGCGGAACGAGCCGTTCGGTTCGACGGCGCGCACAGCCCAGTCGCCGCGCTTGTCGTCGCTCTGCGCGGCTCGAACGATCGCGTACGCATCCGCACCGGTGAGCCCAAATCCGTTCGGTGGCGCAATCGGCTGCGACAACGCCCACACCTCGAGCGCTTCGTCGGCGGGGGTTCCTGGCGGGAACACGACGCGTCCCTCGATCCAGCGCGCGCCGTCGAGCTCGAACGTCTCGGTGCGATCGGCGTTCGCGACGGCCGCCGCCGACGCGTCCGCGGCGCTGCGCGACGCCTCGCTCGCCATCTCGAGCGGCGACTCGTCGTCCGCGACGAGCGTCGCTTCGGCGCGCGACTCCGCCGGTGCGTCGCTGCGCGCGACTTCCGTGGGGACGCGCGCCGGCGCCGCCACCTCCTCGACGCTCTTCCATAGGAAGAAGAGCGCGGTCGCGAGCGCGGCGAAGAGCAGCGTCAGGGCGAGGGGGCGGCGCATGCGTGCGAGCTCAGTCGTTGAACCGCAGCGTGAGCTTGCGTTCCGCCTGTCCCGTCAGCGTCACGACCTTCGTCACGGTCTTGCCGTTCGCGGTTCCGCGGATCGTGTACTTGCCGGGCGCGAACGGGCCGAAGCGGCGCTCGGTCATCGAGATCCCGCCCTCGGAGAACATCTTCATCAGCTCCGCGAGGCCGAGCATCGTGCTGAGCTCGCGGCCGTCCTCGTCGGTGACGCTGACGCTGGGCTTCAGCGGCTTGTCGGGCTCGCCGACGAGCGTGACCACGATCGTCGTTCCGCCGGTGAGCACGACCTTGACCGGCACCTTGGCCCCGGCTTCGACGGTGACGCGCGCGCTGTCGCCCGCCGCGAGCCCCGTCTTGCGCGCGCTCACGCTGTAGCGTCCCGGCGCGAGCCCGGCGTAGGTCGCCGTTCCGTCGATCTTCGTCGTGATCATCGAGAAGCGATCGACGAGCTCGCCGCGCTCGTTGCGCACGAACACCGCCGCGTCGGCCATCGGCGCGCCCGCGCCGTCGACGACCGTGACGTCGAGCGCGCCGGGTGTCTTCAACCGGAAGTCGACGCCCTGCATCCACTCGCCTTCGGAGAGGTCGAGCCCGCCGCGGACCTCGCGGCCCATCGTGCTCGCGTCGTCGGGTCCGAAGAGCCCGCCGAAGCTCATCCCGCCGACGATCAGCGTGTAGCGTCCCGGCCGCAGAGCTTGCACGTCGAACTCGCCGGCTTCGTCGGCCGAGAGCTCGTTGTACTGCCCGCCCCACATCGTGCCGCCTTCGATCGCGGTCTCGGGGTAGAGCGAAACTCGCGCGCCGCTCGCCGGATCGCCGTTCGCGTCCTGGATGCGGCCCGAGATGCGCGCCGTCGGCATCTCGAAGTCCAGGCGATGCTCCTTCTCGAGCGGGATGTCGCACGAGAACTCGACGACCGATTGCTGCTGCATCGAGCCCTGGAACTTCTGCACGCTCGCCAAGTAGGCGCCGGCTTGGTCGAGCACGAGCGAGTAGTTGCCGTCCTTGTCGACTTGCGCGCTCTTCATGCCCGAGAGCGACGCCTTGCCCTCGCGGTAGAAGATCACCATCGAGCCGGAGAACGGATCGCCGTGGTGCATCACGCGGCCGAAGACTTTGACGGGATCAGTCGGCGGCGCGCCGAGCACGACGTGCGTCGTCTCGGCTTCCTGGATGTCGACCATCGCCATCTTGAGCTTGTTGAACATCGACATCGCGACGTCGCCGTCGCTCGCGCTCTCGGACCTCGGCGCGGCCGCGAAGAGCGACGTCGGCATCGCGACGACCTGCCAGGCTTGGGGCTCGAGGTGCTCGAACTTGAACTTGCCCGCGCCGTCGCTGAAGCCCATCTGCTGCTCGAAGTTCGTGGGGTCGGTCACTTGCACCATCAGCCCGACGGCGGGCGCGCCGGAGTCGTCGAACACCTCGCCGGTCAGCGTGCCGCCGGCGCGCAGGACGAAGTCGACGTCGTTCACCTCGGTGCCGGCCGCCAGGTCGAGCTCGATCGGCAGGCTCTTGGCGTGATCGTCCGAATCGGCGATCAGCTTCACGCGCCCGGCGCGCAGGCTCTCGAGCGAGAACGTGCCGTCGTCGGCGCTCGTCGCGCCGGGCTTCTTCGGTCCGGACACGACGCGCGCCTTCCACGTCGGATCGCCGGTCTCGATCTCGACGACCGCTCCGGCGACCGGCGCGCCGTTCGCGGCGCGCACGTGACCGCGCACGATCGCCTCGGGCACGAGCGTGATGAGGACCTCGCCTTCCTCGTCGCCGCGCGGCAGCGTCAGCACGAACGGGTCGGGGTACGCGAACCCGTCGGCGATCGCGAAGAGCTCCCACTTGCCGGTCTCGAGACCGGCGATGAAGAAGTGCCCGTCCTTCGAGTCGAACGACTCCTCGTGCGTGTCCTGCCCGAGGTTGCCCATCAAGCCGTCGCTCGGCCGGACAGCGTGCAGACGGTACTTCTCGACGGGCTGGCCCTCGGCGTTCACGACGCGGCCGCGCAGCCCGATCGGCTCGCGCAGCACGAGCTCGACGCCCTTCGTGTTCGGCGCGATGCCGTCGGCGCGCGCTTCGTGGTTCTCGATCTTCTTCGACTTCGCGCCCTCGGGCGCGTCCTTCGGCGGCGCCTCGGCCTTCGCGGTGAACGGACCTTGTCCGAGACCGGTCACCGTGAACGTGCCGTCGCTCGCGGTCTTCGTCTTGCCGTCGGCGCCGCGTCCGGCGTTGAACGCGTTCATCCCGAACATCTGCGAGAGGTCGAAGCGCACGTCGACCTGCGCGTCCGCGGCGGGCGTGCCGTCGGCGTACGTGACGCGACCGGAGATCGAGTTCCCGGCGCTGAGCAACAGCTCGTTGCCCGAGGAAATGCCGCCGTCGGCGAGATCGATCGTCACGCGATCGCTGTCGAGCATCCCGTCCTTCTCCGCGATGAGGATGATCTCGCCCGGCGTCACGGCGAGGAGCTCGAACGAGCCGTCCGCATTCGTCTTCGCGCTGCGCACGTCGCGGTTGTCGAAGCCGAACCAGCGTCCGGCGACGGACGCCTCGACCTCTGCGTCCGCGATCGGGCTCTTGTCCTGCGCGCGCACGAAGCCGCGCACCGTTCCTCCGCGCAGGAGCGCGATGGGAAGCACCTTCGTCCGGCACGATTCGAGGTCTTTCTCCCGACCCTCCTGCGCGGCGAGCTTCTCGGGCTGGATCACGATGCGGTAGTTGCCGCCGACGGGCACGGCCCGGAACTCGAAGCGTCCGTCCTTGCACTTCGCGCGCCGGTCCACGCGCTCGTTCGGATCGCCGCGGCCGACGAACGACTCGACCGTCAGGCGCAGGCGCACGGGCGTGCCGTCGAGCTCCGCGAGCGAGACCGGCGAGTCGGCGGGCAGGCTGAGCTCGCCTTGGACGCACGCGCCCGCTTCCGCGTCGAGCGCGACCGTGCGCGCTCCGCCGGCGACGTCGAGCTCGACGGACTTCTCCGAATAGAGGTAGCGGCCCGCGACCATCAGGTGCGCGACCGTCGTATCGTTCGGCAGCGCGATCTCGAACGATCCGTTCGCCGCGACGCCGGCGCGCGCGACGAGGGCCAGCGCGTGGTCGTCCTCGCCGTCGATCGTGGAGTTCGCGACGGCCTCGATGTCGGTCGTCTTCCCGAACGCGAGCACCTCGAGCGTCGGGTCCTCGCACATGGACGGCGCGCGGACGGTGCCGGTGACGACGAGCGTGCGGTTGAGGTCGGGCGCGGCCGAGCGCGCCGCGACGTCGTCGCCGCGGGGAGTCTCGACGGAGTCCGACGCTTCGAGGGCCGGCGTCTTGGATTCGTCCGCGCCGAGATCGGCTGGAGGCGCGTCCGAGGAGGTGGGGGAGCTGCGAGCGGTCGAGTCGATCGCCGTCGGCGCGTCCGTGCGCGAGACGAAGTAGACGAGAGCGGCGAGGACCGCGACGACGACGGCGCACGCGGCGAGGAGAGTGAAGCGCTTCATGTTCGAGAACCGAGCCGCCGGGGGGCGCGACGGCGGAGCGCGATCCTATCACCCGGCTGCCCGCGGCATTCACTTCCGCCGAGTGCACGCAGCATCGTTCGGCCCTACAATTCGCCGCCGCCCGCGCCGCCGGGTGCCTCGCGATGACGCCCGACCGCACGGAGAAGGTTTCGAACCCCGGCGGTGCGCCGTCCGCGCGCGCGCGGGCTCACGTCCCCGAGCGGCGGGCGCGCTTCGAGACGACGTCGGGGATCGAGCTCGCGCCCGTCTACTCCGGCGAAAGCGGCTCGTGTGATCCCGGGGCGCCCGGCAAGTACCCGTTCACGCGCGGCATCCGGCCGGGCATGTACCGGCAGCAGCTGTGGACGATGCGGCAGTACGCCGGCTTCTCGAGCGCGCGCGAGACCAATCGCCGGTTCAAGCTGCTGCTCGCGAACGGACAGACGGGCCTCTCGACCGCGTTCGATCTGCCGACGCAGATCGGATACGACTCCGACCATCCGCTCGCGGTGAACGAGGTCGGTCTCGTCGGCGTGCCGGTGAACAGCCTGCGCGACGTCGAGCACCTCTTCGACGGCATCCCGCTGGGCGAGGTGTCGACGTCGATGACGATCAACGCGACGGCGCGGTCGGTCACCACGGCGGTTCCT
>CAZQHA010000230.1:0-7415 GCA_964592795.1 uncultured Planctomycetaceae bacterium
CGACGCTGCTCAAGATGGTCGCCGGCCAGGTGAAGCCCGACGGCGGCGAGGTGAAGCTCGGCGCGTCGTTGAAGCTCGGCTACTTCTCGCAGAACGCGCTCGACGTCCTCGACCCGACGATCACGATCTGGGAGCAGATCGACCGCGCGTTCCCGACGGCGTCGACGCCGTCGAAGCGCAGCCTGCTCGGCGCGTTCGACTTCCCCGGCGACGACATCGACAAGCACATCCGCGTCTTGTCCGGCGGCGAGCGCTCACGCTTGATCCTGGCGCAGATGCTGTTCGACCCGCCGAACTTCCTGGTGCTCGACGAGCCGACGAACCACCTCGACCTGGCGACGAAGGAGATGCTCGTGAAGACGCTCGAGGGCTTCTCGGGCACGATGCTGTTCGTGAGCCACGACCGGACGTTCCTGCGCGGCCTGGCGAATCGAGTGCTGGTGCTGCCTGGCGCCGGCGAGAAGGAGAAGCCGAGCGTGTTCCACGACTCATACTCGAAGTGGGTGGAGTCGACCGGGCTCGAGGCGCCGGGCGTGCATCGCTGAGCGAAGACGGCCCCCCCCATCAGGTTTGAGGTCGCAAATTGCGACCTCAAACCGTCGCGCCGGCAATAAGCCCATTGATCGCAAGGGCGTATATCCACAACGCGGTCTGTCGCCGTGGTTCGATGTCGACTCCGTCCGACTCGAGGTCGCAGATTGCGACGAAGTCGGCGCGCCCGCCACTCTCCTCTCGAAACTAGAGTGTCGACCACGTGAAGCGCACGAACTCCACCAAGGCCGCAACCCGTCGAAGCGGCGCGGCCGCCGCCACGGCCAAGAAGCGCCAGGGTCCGTCGAAGATGAAGGCCTACGCGACCTTCGACCTCTACCTCGCGGATCAGTCGCCGACGAACCAGAAGCTCATCCGAGCGCTGCGCAAGCTCGTGAAGGCCAAGGCCGCGAAGCTCGAAGAGTCCGTGAAGTGGGGCAACGGATGCTGGGTGAAGGGGAAGCACCCGATCGCCTACGTCTATTCGGCGCCCGACCACGTGCAGTTCGGATTCTTCCGCGGGTCGTCGCTCGACGATCCCCGCGGACTCCTCCAAGGGAACGGCGCGTACGTTCGCCACGTAAAGGTACGCAAGCTCGGCGACATCGACGCGACGGCGTTCGGTGCCCTGCTGCGCGCGGCGGCGAAGTGACGCTTTGGTGCCGGCGGACGGGCGCGGTGGAGCGTCGATCCGCTAGCGGATGACCCAGCACGGACTGTCGACGGGCTTCACGCCGGAGCTCGACGCCGACGCGGCTTCGACGAGCGCATCGATCCGCGCATGCAAGGAGTTCCAGGTGCCGCGATACGCGAGCACATTCCGCGAGAACTCCTGGAACTCCGGGCGCACGGTCGCGAGGTCGATGTCGGGAAACGAAAAGCGATCGTCCGTACGCCCTCCAGTGGAGAGCTCGACACGCCGGCCACCATCGTTCGCAACGAGTCGACGAGAGGTGCCATGGCCGAGCCCAGAACCTGGATGCCCGTGCTCCCATTCGGACATCGCCAGCGTCAAGTCTCGCACGCACTCCCGCACGGCTTCGGGCGAGAGGTGCGCGGTGGCCAGTTGTTCGATCATTCCGAGCGGAAGTCCGGTGCGCCATACGACGCGACCGTCCGGCCACGCCGCTGCGACCAACTGACGCATGGGGAGGGGCTTTGCACTGGAGGTGAGCGCATCGACGCCGAACTCTTCGTAGAGCGCGAACGCCGCCTCCATGTCGGTCTTGCAGTCGACGAGCCTCTGTCGTGCATCCGACGAAAGCCGAGAAGCCTTGCCTTTCCCGGCGCGTGATCCAGGCGAACCGCCAAAGTCGGGTGGCCCCACCAACGGGATGTACTTGGTTTCGAGAGCGCACGGTTTCGGGTCGCGCTTCGACGCTTCGTCGACGACGGCGGCAACGCCCTCCCGCATCGACGCCCATGCGTCGCGGAACGCGAGCCAATGTGGCGTCGACTCACAGGCGAGAACTTCGTCTCGTAGCCGCTCGTCGAGCGCGCTCACTCCGCCGTTGACGCACACGAGTTCGGGGTTGCGCTCAACGACGTCGTGACAGGTCACGACGGTGATCGTGCGCTCGCCCTGACTCACGACGAGCATCTGCGCGCCGTAATGAGGCGCGAAGTAGCTCTTGTCATCCCATTCGGACATCGACTCGAAGGTCTCGCGCGCCAACCGTTGAACGCGTTCCGGTTCGAGTCGCGCTGTAGCGAGCGCCTCCTTCGAACCCGCTGGCGAAGCGGCTTGCCAAACCACTTGCCCATTCTCCCAGCCGACCGCGAGGAGTTGCTGCCGCGGTCGAGTGGAATCGCTCGATGGAGCGTATTCAAGGAGCATGAAGCACGACTCGTCCGTCACCTCATTCGCGTCTTCCCGTGCCGATGTCGGCGATGAGCGGCATGAAGCGAGTAGCACGAGCGCGCTCGCCCAGATCAGCGCAAACGCCCTCCTCTCGACGCTCATCGCTGCCTCCAGTCCCATCCGATGGCCTGGGGGTCCAACGGCACCGATCCCCGCTCAGAAGCAGCTCGGACGAATGCGTCGACTGACGTGCGCATCGATCGCCATGCGTCGCGGAATGCGAGATAGCTCGGGCTCGCGTCGCGCGCGAGCACATCGTCCCGCGTGCCTGCTTCGACGGAGCGGAGCCCGCCGTCGATGCACACGATGCGCGGGTCGCGCTCGGCAAGCTCGTGCCAAGTCCCGATGCTCGTGAGCCGCGCGCCGTCGTGAACGTGGATCATCTGATAGTCGCTGTCCGGGCCGAAGTAGTTGTCGCCATCCCAGGCGGAGAGTGATTCGGCGAGCTCGCGCGTGAGCTGCTGCACTCTCTCCGATCCGACATCGGCACTCGCGAGCGACTCCATCGAGCCTCGAGGAGGCCCCGTTCTCCAGATGACTCGTCCATTCGTCCAGGCCGCCGCGATGATCTGGCGCAGCGGCGGAGTCTCCTCGTCAGCTCCGCGGAGACGCATCCCCCCTTCGCACTCGTACAGCACGAAGCATGCTTCGTCACCCGTCCCGCGGTCGAGGAGCACGAGCGTCTTCGACGTGCCAGTGTGCGTCGACGCCGACGTCGAGCTGCTCTCCGTCGTTCGGTTCGAGCCGCATCCCGCGAGCAGCACGATCACGCTGGCCCACGACGCAACGCGCCGACGAGGCCGTAACACGGTCCCGACCGAACTCGCCATCACCCCAAGTGCCGTCGCCCCGTCGAGCATGCGCGTCTTGCTCGTGTTCGCCTCCCTCGATCCGATCTTGCCATCGGTGAGTAGCATACCTCGCATGCTCGACGCGCTTCTTCTCGCCACTCAGGCGGCTGCCCCGCCGCGCCACTGGACCATCGTTTTCTACGGCTCCGCCAACAACAGCTGCGAGCAGACGATCCTGCACGACATCGCCGAGATGAAGGCCGGCTTCGTCGACGGCCAAGGCGTCGAGCTCGTCCTCTTCATCGATCGCATGAAGGGTTTCTCGAGCGACAGCCGGGCGCTCGGCGACGATTTCGACGACTCGCGCCTCTACCGCATCACCCACGATCGCGCGGAGCGGCTCGACGGCGCGCCGGAGCTGCCCGAGATCACGAAGACGTCGACGTTCGACGCGAACACCGGAGACGCGCGGACGCTGCGCCAGGTGATGCGTTTCGCGAAGGCGCACTACCCCGCCGAGCGGTACGCGCTCGTCTTCTACAGCCACGGTGACGGACGCGCGATGTGCGCGGACGACGACAGCGACGGCGACGAGCTCTTCCCCGCGGAGATCACCGACGTCCTGGAAGAGCGCGACAGCGTCGACCTCATGGGCTTCGACGTGTGCTCGATGGGCGGCGTCGAGAACCTCTACCAGTGGCGGCCGGGGAACGGCTCGTTCCACGCGGACGCGGTCGTCGCATCGGCGTCGGTCTCGGGGCCGTGGCCGTACGACACGATCTTGGCGCGATTGCGCGCGCCGTCGGTGGAGGGGGCTCAAGCAACCGTTCGCGGCGAACCTTCGAACGGTTCGAGCTCGCCGCCGGCGGCGATCGATCCCGCGCAGCTCACGGCGTTCGCGTTCGCCGAACTCATCGTCGAAGAGAAGCATCGCGAGCTCCTCGCGATGAGCCCGCGCGGCCAAGCCGAGTCGAGCTTCGAGTCGTGGGCCGCGTACGACCTCGCGCACGTCGCCGACCTGAAGCGCGCGATCGACGCACTCGCCGCCGAGCTCGGCCGCGGCGACTTCAAGGAACGCGTCGAGGCGCTGCGCGGCTCCGGCGACGGCCCGCTCGCGATGAACTACATGATGCCGGGCGAACCGGGCTGGAATCGCATGCCGTACTTCGACGTGTACGACTTGGCGCGGCGCATCGCGCGCGATCCGGAGCTGCCCGAAGCGGTTCGATCGCTCGCCGGGTCCGTCGCGAGCGCGACCGACGCCGTCGTCGGCCGATCGTTCGGCCTTGCGCACTACCCCGGGTTCGAGAGCGGACGCCACGGGCTCTTCCTCGTATTCCCGGACGGCGACGTGCGCGATCGATTCTTCGGTCTCGCCGGGCGCGCGTGGAACCGCTTCGCGTGGTATGCGCCGGGCGACGCGGTCGGCGAGCGCGGACGCGCGGCGCGCCACGCGTACGGGAAGTATCGCTTCTGCGCCGACGGCGCCGCGCCCGCGAACGGCGCGATCGAGAACTGGTTCGAGCTGCTCGACCGCTGGTTCGACGACCCCGACGACGGCGGCGCCAATCGTTACCGCGACTGAGCCGGTGCGTGTTCGTCCGCGCGCTCCACGGAACCCGCGCGCCGCTTCGACCGTCCGTTCACCCGGAACGAATGGCGCATCGGGGGGTGCGCTGGCGTTCTCCGGCCGGCCGGCGGGGTTTGGGAAGTCATGCTAGGCTCACGCGCCTGTCATAGACTTCTGCGGGCGTTGCACCTGGCCCAGACCGTCCCTTCGTAGCTTCGGCCCTAGACCTCGACGTCCCCTCCACTGCATCGGATCCTTCGTGATGAAGTCCCCGCTCTTTGTCTGCGCAGCTCTGTCCCTATGGATCGCCCCCGCCGCCGCCCAGGTCGGCAGCGCCACGCCGCAGTCGGTCGACAAGCCGTCCGGCCTCGTCAAGGGCGACAAGAAGCAGCCCCAGCGCGCCGGACCCACGGCTCCGATCGCGCCGGGCGTCCACGCCAGCTCGAGCGTCCTCCCGCCGCCGGCGAACGACAGCTGCAACAGCCCCCAGCTCATCGCGGGCTCGGGCCCCTTCGCGTTCGATCTCACCGAGGCGACGACCGGCTCCGAAGGTCAGCAGAACGGCGCGTGCGTCTTCTTCGGCCTGCCGGGAATCACCACCGACGTGTGGTACCAGTGGACCGCGCAGTCGACCGGCACCGCGGTCATCCGGACCTGCGAGCAGTCGATCGTCGACACCAAGATCGCCGTCTACCTGGGCACCGGCTGCGCGGCCACGTCGTTTCCGGCGATCGCGTGCGGCGACGACGCGTGCGACTACCAGACGCAGGTCAACGTCGCGGTCCAGAGCGGCAACACGTACCTGATCCAGCTCGGCACGTATCCCGGCGCGACCCTCGGCGACGGCACCTTCACGATCCAAGTCAGCGCGCCGCCGAACAACGACAACTGCGCGACTCCGGTCGTCATCTCGGGCAACGGCACGTTCAACTTCAACAACACGCAGGCCGCGGCCGGATCGCAGGGTCAGAACAACGCCGCGTGCAACTTCTACACGCTCACCGGCATCGACAGCGACGTGTGGTTCCGTTGGACCGCGCCGTCGACCGGCGTCGCCACCGTGTCGTTGTGCGGCGCGACGAGCATGGACTCGAAGATCGCCGCGTACGCCGGCGCGGGCTGTCCGGCGGGAGCTCCGCTGGCGTGCAACGACGACCAGTGCGGCTATCAGTCGCGCATCTCGTTCTCGTGCACGGGCGGGAGCCAGTACATGCTCCAGATCGGCACGTATCCCGGTGAGCCCGGCACGGTGGCCACGTTCTCCGTCCAGGTGACTCAGCCGGCGACGAACGACAGCTGCACCACTCCGGTCGCCATCAGCGGGCCGGGAACGTTCCCGTTCGACAACTCGCTCGCGACGACCGGGACGCAAGGGCAGAACGAGCTCGAGTGCGACTTCTTCGGCGCGACCGGCATCAAGAACGACGTCTGGTTCCGGTGGACGGCGATGAGCACGGGGCAGGCTTCGGTGTCGACGTGCAACTCGGCGTTCGGGCTCGATTCGAAGATCGCGATCTACGCCGGCGCGAGCTGCCCGAGTGGCGCGGCCATCGCATGCAACGACGACGCGTGCGGCCGCGAGTCGAAGGTGTGCTGGAACGCGCAGTCCGGCCAGACGTACATGATCCAGATCGGCACGTACCCGAACACGTCCGGCTCGCCCGGCACCGTCGGCACGTTCACGGTCGCGGTCAGCGTGCCGCCGGGCGGTTGCCGATACGACGACGGCATCACCGACAACTCGGTCGGGCTCAACGGCGGCGGCGCCGTCTTGTGGCTGCAGCGCTTCGGGACGACCGGCAACAGTTCGCGGATCACGGCGGTTTCGACGGCCTGGGGCAGCGCGGCCTTCCCCGGCAACTCGCCGCCAAACGGCACGCCGGCGCGCATCGGCGTGTGGGACGATCCCAACGACGACGGCGATCCGACGGATGCGGTGCTGCTTTCGTCGGTGAATTCGACCGTCCAGAACGTCGACACCGATTCGCTCGCGACGTACGCGCTGCCCGCGTCGGTCCTCACGAACGGCGTCTTCTTCGTCGGCGCGAGCGTCGTGCACGGCATCGGCGAGTTCCCCGCGCCGCTCGACTCTTCGATCTGCGAGGGATCGCTCGGCCGCGCGTGGATTGCGGGCGACACGAGCGGGACGATCAACTTCAACGCGCTCGGCGCGAACGACGTCCCGCCGGTCGAGCTCGATTCGATGGAGCTCCCCGGCGTGTGGATCCTGCGCACCGATTGCTGCGGAACGGCAGGCCTTCAGTTCTGCTTCGGCGACGGCTCGCCGGTCCCGTGCCCGTGCGTGCCGCCGAACACGGTCCCGAATCCCCCGAGCGCACCCGGCCACGGCTGCGCGAACTCGTTCAACCTGGCCGGCGCGGAGCTGTGCGCAACCGGCTCGACGAGCCCCGACACGATCGAGCTCCTGAGCCAGGGCCAGAGCCCGGTCGGCTTCGGCTTCTTCATCTCCGCCACGGCGCAGCTCGGCACGCCGATGGCGTCCGGCGACGGCCTCCTGTGCATCGGCGGGACGATCCTGCGCTTCGGATCGCAGAACGCCGTCGGAGGCGTGATGGTGTATCCCAACCCGCCGCTGAACTGGAACACGCCGCTCCACACGATCAGCGGCGTGACGCTCGGCAGCGGCGTGTCGCGCTACTAC
>CAZQHA010000231.1:0-7400 GCA_964592795.1 uncultured Planctomycetaceae bacterium
CGCCCCGCCCCAGTGTGGTGATGTTGCCTTTCCCGTCCACACCCTGGAAGCCGGGCCGCGGCCCAAGGGGGTCGTCGAGAAATGCACGTTCTGCATCCATCGCGTGCGCGAGGGCCGTTATCCCGCCTGCGTCGAGGTGTGTCCCGTCGGCGCGCGCAAGTTCGGCGACCTGCGTGATCCGGCGAGCGAGATCCGCTACGTGCTCGAGAACAAGCGCGTCTTCGTGCTCAAGAGCGAGCTGAACACGCAGCCCCGTTTCTACTACTTCTACGGACTGTAGATCCAAGGAGGCCCACGGTGCGCGGGATCCGACTGTTCGCCGACTTCGTGCTCGGGAGCCTGCGCATCATCTCACGCGGCAACGCGTTGTATTGGCTGTGGATCGCGGCGCTGCTCGCGATGATCGGCGCCGGCGCGGTCGCCTACTCGCACCAGCTCGACCAGGGCTTGTCGGCGACGAGCATGCGCGACCAAGTCTCGTGGGCGTTCTACATCGGCAACTTCACGTTCCTGGTGGGCGTCGCCGCAGCGGCCGTGCTGCTCGTGATCCCGGCCTACGTCTACGAGTGGAAGCCGATCAAGGAGGTCGTGATCCTGGGCGAGCTGCTGGCGATCGCGGCCATCGCCATGGCCGGCCTGTTCGTGCTCGTCGACGTCGGCCGCCCGGAGCGGCTGTGGCACCTTCTGCCCGGCGTCGGCCGACTCAACCTTCCGTCGTCGCTTCTCGCTTGGGACGTGGTCGTCCTGAACGGCTATCTCGTGCTCAATTTCGTGATCGTCACGTACTTGCTGTTCCAGCTCGTGCGGGGACGCAAGCCCGACACTCGCATCTTCACACCGCTCGTGCTCTTCTCGATTCCTGCCGCGGTCGGCATCCACACGGTCACGGCGTTCCTGTACAACGGCCTGGCCGCGCGTCCGTTCTGGAATTCGGCGATCCTCGCGCCGCGCTTCCTCGCTTCGGCGTTCTGCTCCGGGCCGGCGGTGCTGCTCGTGTTGATGCAGCTCTTGCGGCGGTTCACGCGCTTCGAGATCCAAGATGCCGCCATCTGGAAAGTCGCCGAGCTCATGGCGTACGCCATGGGGGTCAACTTGTTCTTGATGGGGGCCGAGGTGTTCAAGGAGTACTACTCCGGCACCGAGCACCTGATCCACATGCGCTACATGTTCACCGGCGTCGGGAGCCACACCGCGATCGTTCCGTACATGTGGCTCTCCGTCGCGGCGTCGGTGGCCGCCTTCGTCCTGTTCCTGGTCCCCGCGACGCGCCGGAACCCGATCACGCTCAACGTCGGATGCCTTTTGATCTACGCGGGCGTCTACATCGAGAAAGGCATGGGCCTGGTGATTCCGGGCCTGACCCCCGACACGCTGGGCGAGATCTACGAGTACTTCCCGTCACGCACCGAGATCTGGGTCGCGATGGGCATCTTCTCGGTGGGCTTCTTGATGTTCACGCTGATGGTGAAAGTCGCGTCGCGGATCATGCTCGGGGAGTTCCGCCTCGGCGGCGGCGCGCGTCACGGCGACGCTTCGGTGCTCGCCGCCGCCGGCGGGAGCGTCTCGTAGACGACCGCCGACAAGAAGATCAGCACGAGCCCGGAAATGAAGATCATCGGGCTGAACGGCACGATCGGGTCGAGGTAGGGCAGCGTGCCGACGCGCGCGGAGAAGGCCAAGCCCGCGCAGGCGAGCACCATGCCAATGAGCAGCGTCGACGCGAAGAGAAACCGCCGGGTCGCGCGGCGAAGGGACGATTCCCGCGACACGGCGCGCGACTCCAGGACGCCGAGGCTCTGCAGCGGGATGATCGGGTAGACCTTCACGTAGACGAGATGGAGCAGCGTCCCGAGCGCGACGAGCCCCGTGATCACCGACAGCTCGACCCACGAGGGTGTGTAGCTTCCCTCCGGCCACTTCGAAAGCGTGCCGTGCGTCTGGGACGGAACGACGATCAAGTAGCGCTTGAGCACGGCCGCGACCTGTACGAGCAAGCCCGCGGCGACGGCGACGCGCGGCGTCAGGGTCCGGCGCAGCATGTGCACTCCCAGCAGCACGAGCGGCGCGACGAAGAACACGACCATGGTCCAGAAGATGCGCGAGTACGCGCCGCTGACGACCGCCTCGGCGACCTCGTTCTGCGCCTCGGACGATGCGTAGCGCGCGGTCAGCTCCTCGACCGCGATGAAATAGAGGTACACGGCGATCCCGATGGCGAGCGCGGTCCCCAGCCAGCGGAACACCGCGGCGGCGATCATGTCCTCGAGGTTCAGCAGCTTTCGCACCGCCGCGGCGATCGCGATCAACACACCGGTTCCCGAGACGGCCGCGAGGACGACGAAGCCCGGCGCCTGCAGCGCGCTGAACCACCCCGGCCGCCCCCCCTGGATGCCGAACACGAAGCCGAGCGTCGAGTACGCGATCACCAAGAGAGGCAACATCACGATCGAGAGCCCCTTGCTCACGCGGCGGTGCCGCCTGTGCTCGGGACCGGTGTTCTGGAATCCGAAGGCTCCCGCGCGATAGAACCAACCGAAGCGCCTGGAGCGCCGGGCGCACCACGCCGCGTCGGCGCGCCCGTCGAGCACGAGGTACACGACGCTCGCGGTCAATCCGGCGCCCATGATCAACGTGAACGTGCCGAAGAACGGCGACGTCGGACGCGCGTATCTCGGGAGGTTCAAGAGCCCGTGCAGCGGGCGGCCGAGGTCCGCCAGAACGCACAGCCCGGCCATCATCAGCGCCACGACCGCGAGCAACTCGGCCATGCGGGAGAGCGGCCAGAGCTCCTTGATGCGGAAGAGGCGCGTGATCGTGGTCAACGCGATTCCCGCGAATGCCAGCCCGACGAAAACGATGTCGAAACAGATGTAGAGGGCCCAGGCCGGCCCGCCCTCGCCGATCGTGCGCATGCCGGTGACGACGTCGCCGTGCATGCGCTGCTGCGAGTACGCATACACGCCCAAGGCGACCAGGGATGCGAGAACCGCGCACGTCGCGAGCCAGCGGACGCCGATCCGGCCGATGCCCATCGGCAGGCCCTGCGCTTCGGTGATGCGCTCGGCGACGTTCACGTCCCCTGCTTTCGGTCGCGGGTCAAGTAGAAGACCTTGGGGCGCGCCCCCAGGTGCTCGAGCAGACGCGTCGAGCGCGGGCTGGCCGACAGGCGGGAGACCTGGCTGTCGGGATCGTTGAGATCGCCGAACGTGATCGCGTTCGCCGGACACGTCTGCGCGCACGCGGGGAGTCGCTGCAGCTCGGTGTCCGTGACCGGCCGGTCGGCGAGCTTTGCTTCCTCGCGCACCTTGCGGATGCGGTGGTTGCAGAACGTGCATTTCTCGACGACACCCTCGGGTCGGGTTGCGACGTCGGGGTTGAGCAGACTGCGCAAGCTCTCCGGCCACTCCGGCTCTTTCCAGTTGAAATAGCGCCGCGAGTACGGACAAGCGACCATGCAGTAGCGACAGCCGATGCAGCGGTCCCAGATCATTCCGACGAGGCCCTCGTCGTTCTGATACGTCGCGTTGACCGGACACACCTTGACGCACGGCGGATCCTCGCAGTGCATGCACGGCTGTGGGAGGAGCTCCATCGGACCGCTCTCGGCGTTCGCTCCCTGCTTCGCGAGCATGTCCATCCAGTAGATGCCGGTGCCGGCGTCCTGCGCTTCGTGGCCCGTCATCGGCACGTTGTTCTCGGACTTGCACGCGACGACGCATCCGCCGCAGCCCGTGCACAGATCCAGATCGATCGCCATGCCCCACCACGCACCGGTTCCGCGCTTGCCGCCCGGCACCATCGCATCCGCGGGGAGCGGCAGGATCGCCGCGCGCAAGCGCCGCGGAAGCAGCGCCGCCGCGGCGGCCGCGACCGCGACGAACATCCCGAGCACGCCGCGCCGCGTGTTCACCCTCCCGAGGACGCTCACGAGAGCCTCCGGATCGCCACGCGCGTGTCGCACAGAGAGCACGCTCCGGCGAGCGGATGCACGTTCGCCGCGGAGACGAGCTTCATCACGTTGTCTCCCCAACCCTTGGCGAAGCGACCGAGCGCCGTGTGACCTCCGCCTTGCGGGACGCGAACGATCCCGGGGAGGACGTCGGTGCTCACCGCCGCGACGGCCTCGATCTCATTGCCGTTCGCACTCCGGATCAGCACGCGATCGCCGCTGCGGATGCTCTCCGCGCTCGCCGTCGACGGATGCATCTCGGCCTCGGTGGTCCACGTCGGACGACCGGCGTGCATGTGGAGCTCCTGCAACCACGGCAGATTCGCGCCCGAGCCCTCGGCATAGGTGCTGGGCCGGTAGGGCATCAAGAGAAACGGATATCGCTGCGGGTCGCCGTGCCAAGCGATCTCTTCGTGCGCCGGCATGCACACGCGATCGGGATCGGTCGGCAGGCCGGCCTGTTCGAGCCAACGCTCCAGCGGAAGCTGCGCGCGCGCCGCCAATTCCTCGATCGCCTTCAGCATGTGTTGCGAGAAGAACTCGAAGCGCCCGCTCGGCGTCTTCAGCACCTCGGGCCATTGCTCGAACGGGTACGCGGGCTCCGACCAATAGCCCTCCTCGTAGAGACGCTTGAGGAACGCCGAGCCCTTCTCCTCGACGATCGTCCCGCGCTTCGCCTGGAACAGGCCGGCGACACGCTGCTTGACTGCGTCCTTGAACTCCTTCCAGTCGAACGCGGCGTCGAGCGGCGACCCGACGCGCTTGGCGAGCTCGATCACGACGTCGCCCGTCGCGCGCGTGTCGTGCAAGCGCTCGACCGTCGGCTGACGCACGCCGAAGATCGCGTAGCCGACGCTCGGTGCGGGCGCGGCGTCTTCGAAGCGCTCGAGGAAGCTGTCGTCCGGCAGGATCCAGTCCGCCACCTCCTGCGCGGTCTCGTCGAGGAACGGAGTGAAGCTGACGACGAGCGGCACCTGGGCGAGCGCCGCCCGCCACTCGCGATGCCGGGCGCGCGCGTAGAGCGGATTGGAGTAGTAGAGGAACAGCGCTTCCAGTCCGTACGGCTGGCCGCCCGCGATGGCGGACGGCAGCGCGTCGAGCGGCACGGAGCCGAAAGGAAAGCGCGTCTCGTGGTTCGTGCCCAGGCGCGGTTGATTCAAACCCGTGGTCGCGACCTCGTCGGGCTCGATCGAAGGCCACGCCGCGAGCGGTGCGGCGCGCTGGACCAGCACGCCTCCGGGTCGATCGATCGAGCCCAGGAGCGCGTTGAGCGCGTGGACCGCCATCGCGGTCGACAGTCCGTTCGACGCGAGCAGCTCCTCGGAGCCCGCGAGCGCGAACGCAGGCCGAGCGGACGCCATCTCGTGCGCGATGCGCTCGAGCACTTTGGGCGTGACCTGGCACACGTTCGCCGCCCGCTCGGGCGAGTATTCGTGGAGTACCTGTCGGAAGCCCATGTGTCGGCGGCCGTCCTCGCCCGTCCATGGCTCGAAGCCGAAGGCGTGCTCGTCGACGAAGTTCTTGTCGTAGAGCTCGTCGCGCACGAGCACGTGCGCGAGCGCGAGCGCGAACGCCGCGTGCGTACCCGGCCGCGCCGGCAACCACTCGTCGGCGTTCATCGCGGTGCGCGAGCGGGCGTGCCCGACGTGCACGATCTTGGCGCGCACTCCGTGCGTTCCGCGGCGCAGCTGACCCTGCGCGCGCGAGAAGTAGACGGACTGACACGACGCGTCGAGCACGCCCGAGCCCAAGCTCAGGATGTAGCGCGTGCGCGTCCAGTCGAACGCGGGGATCTCGCGGACGCCTTGCATGAGCTCGCACGCGGTCGCGACCGGACCGTTGCCGCCGCTGAAGCCGTCGAACACGTTGGGTGTGCCGAAGCACCGTGCGAACCGCCGCCAGAGCTCGGACATCATCCCGCGCTCGCGGCCGCACACGATGCCGAGCTTGTGTGCGTTGCCCGCCTCGCGCAGCGACTGCAACTGCTTTCCAAGGGCTTCGAACGCGGCTTCCCAGGTCACGGGCTCGAACGCCGTCGCTCCACGCCCCGCTCGGCGCAGGGGTCCGTGGATCCGATCGGGGTCGTAGAGCACTTGCGGACCGCTCAACCCGCGCGGACCGACGCCGCCCATGTTGACCGGACACGCGAGGTTGCCCTCGACCTTCACCGCGCGGCCTTCGACGACTCGCACGCGGATCCCGCAGCCCGCGGAGCACTGTGCGCAGGCCGTGGCGACGAAGCGCTCTTCCCCTTTGGCCCAGCTCGCGGAGCCCGGCACCGGCGGCTTCGTCAGCGCGTACGGATCCTCCTCGCCGTGGCCGCAGCCGCCGACCAGCACTCCGCCCGTGGCGAGGCCGCCCGTCAGGAACGCGCGTCGATCGATGGGACGTGACTCGTTCATTTGTGACACGCGAGGCAGTCGTTGCTCGCCCGGCGCTCCGCGTGGCATTGCATGCAGCGCGACATCGTCAGGTGATCGATCTGCGACGCGACGACGGGCTCCTTCTGCGCGCTCATGTCGCCGTGGCAATCGGCGCACTGCATCCCGCCGAGCTTCACGTGCACCGCGTGCGAGAAGTACACGTGCCCCGCGAGCCGGTTGACCTGGATCCACGGGATCTCCTCGCCCTTGTCCGCGTACTCGCGGATGCGCGCCTCGTCGGGATGCTGGCCCTGCGGCTCCTTGTGGCACAGCAAGCACTGCTTGATCGCGGGGAGGCCGGCGTACGGCGTCGTCTCGGCGCGCGCGTGGCAATCGGAGCAGGAGAGGTTCTGGTCCTTGTGCAGCGCGTGATCGAACGCGATCGGCTGCCTCACGACCGGCTCGCGCGACTTGAAGGCGAGACCGAGCACGACCGCCAGCGCCGCGGCTCCGATCGTTCCGATGCGTCGTGTCATCGCGAGTGCGGGCACGCTCAGGCGCGAGCCTCGGCGAGCTGCATGCGGTGGCGCTACTTGCTCTCGCCCGGGCACTTGCCGTCAGGGGCGCTCGACTTGCACGTGCAGGTCGTGTCGCAACCGCACGCGAGCAGCTGCGCCGTCTCCTCCGCGGTGCGTGGCTTGAGAGGATTGAGGTGACGGATCGCCGCCTTGGCCTTGTGGAAGCAGAACGGCTTGAAGCTCGGACTTTCGGCGTTGTGGCAGCCCACACAGGTCGCCTGCGGCGGCGAGCTGATGACTTCGTCCGGGGGAACGGCGACGTACTTCTTCGCTTGGCCCTTGTCCTTGTCGTCGAAGCCCTCCTCGTCGCCGGCCTCCGCCGCGGCCGCCATGCGCGCTTTCATGTGCATCTCGCCCGGACCATGGCAGCTCTCGCACTGCACGCCCAGCGACCTGTCGAAGCCCTTGGCGATCTGATCCTCGGGCACGCCGAACGCGGTGACGTGGCACTTCAGGCACTTGTCGTCCTTCTGCGGGTCCGCGATCCCCTTCTCGGCCGCGAGCTTCTTG
>CAZQHA010000232.1:0-7397 GCA_964592795.1 uncultured Planctomycetaceae bacterium
ATCGAGGTCGGCGTCGACGTCCCCGCGGCGAGCGTCATGGTGATCGAGAACGCCGAGCGGCTGGGCCTCGCGCAACTGCACCAGCTGCGCGGCCGCGTCGGGCGCGGCGCGCAGGATGCATGGTGTCTCCTGTTCGGAAAGGCCTCCGCCGCCGAGCGGCTCGCGATCCTCGAGCGCACCCACGATGGATTCGAGATCGCGGAAGAGGACCTGCGCCGGCGCGGGATGGGCGACCTCGCGGGCCTGCGACAAGCTGGCGAGCCCATCGATGGGGGGGTCGACGTGGAGCTGCTCCTGCTCGCGCGCGATCTCGTCGCGCAGCATCCCGAAGTCCGGGCCGCATACGCGGACGCTCTCGCGAAGAAGTTCGCGCCGTAGAGACCGGCCCGCGTCGTCAGGAAGCGGCAGCCTTGGGAACCGAAGGATCCGCGAGCCCGAGCATCGGGCAGAAGAGCTCGATCGGATTGCGGCTCTTCAAGCCGCGCATCCAATCGAGCATGCGCGCGGCCGTGATCTCGAGCTCGCCGTTCTCGTGCAGCACGCCGACTTGGTTCGCCGGGTGGTCGAGCGCCACCGTGCACTTGCCGATCCGGCCGTCGGCGCGCACGACGAACGAGTTCGCTCGCGAGGCATAGCACACGTGAGGCCTGGCGGACGGAGGCGGAGCGGCCGCCGCCGTCCGCGTTGCAGAGCGCACTCGCTCGCGGAGCTCGTCGATGCGTTTTTCGCCGTCTTCGCGGTCTAGCACGGGAAGCTGCGCGTCGTTCGGACCGCCTAGACGCGAGAGCCGGCGGATGTATATCTCGAACCGCGGGTCGGAGCCGAACGCATCTTGGCACTGGTCGATGAACCCAGGCATTGCTGATTCGTTCTCGCGGTCGACGTGGATGCGGAGGATCACGTGGAACGAGCCCTCGACCTCGCGCATCATCGAGACGTTCTTCCAGATGCGATCGAAGGTCGGCGCTCCATCCGCGCGGACTCGCTTCTTGTCGTGCAACTCTCGCGGACCGTCGAAGGAGATCTGGTACGTGCGCACACCCAGCCGAAGCAATCGTTCGAAAACGTTCCGCGAAAGCCGCCACGCGTTGGTGGTCAACACCGACTCGTGGTACAGCGCCGGGTGCTGGCGCTGGAGCGCGGCGACGTGATGGAGCACGTCCTCGATCAATTCGAGCGCGAGCAGCGGCTCACCACCGAACCACGACAGGTCGAGACGCGACAATTCGGGCGCGCGGGTCGCGATGAGGTTTTTGACGCCCGCGACCACTGTCGGCTTCATGCGGCCGAGTCGGAAGTCCTCGTAGCAGTAGGTGCAACGAAAGTTGCACGCTTCCGTCGGCATCAAGATGAGGTTCAGCGAGTCGTTCGAAAGCGACGTTCGCAGGATCCTGTTCAGAGTGGTCTTGTCGACGAGCTTCACGTGTCCGTCTCCTCCGTCGAGTGCGCGCGATGCGAGCTGCACTGTGCTTGATCCGGCGAGCTAGAACCGGGTAGCGGGTCGCTCGAACCCCGGGTCGCGAGGCGGATCACCGAATGGCCTCGCTCGCGCGACCAGATGCATGTCACAGATCAAGTCGGGGCATATCAGCCCCGGCGTCGGAGGAACCGGGCCCTTCGGCCGCGGCTCGGGGTTCGGCACTGGAGGCGGCGCCGGTATCGGTTCCGGCAGCGGGAACGGCGCATGGACGACGATTCCACCCTGCTTGAAGACGGCAATGTTGATCGCTCTCGCGAGCGCCGCGTTCTTCACCACGAGGCGGCCATTGCGATCGAAGCAGACATCATCGGTGTTCCACGGCTGCGCGCTGCCGTTCATCGAGGGCTCGCCGTCGGCTTGCGTCGCCTCGTCGTCCACGACCTGGCCCTGCTCCCGCTGCTTTCTTCTCGACTTCTTATTCTTCCCCACGTTGTGTCCTCCCTGTGTTCGAGTCCATCGTTGGCGATCCTCGATTCGATCCGATCGCCATGAACGCGCACCAGTAGTAAGGGTGCACGCTCTGTCCGTTCTGCCGTCGCGCTCGCAGCGTCGCGAGCGAGGCCGCGCGAACCGCGGTCGCGGCGTCGACGCCGTCGGCGAGCCCCGCGCCGTAGAGCGCAGTCATCCACGTGTTCGTGGTCTCGTCGTCCACGGGCCAGAGGCTCACGACGAGTGAGTGCACGCCCGCCATCTGGAATGCGCGACGCAAGCCGAAGATCCCTTCCCCGACGGCGATCTCGCCCAGGCCCGAGTGGCACGCGGAAAGCACCGCGCACTCGACGCTCGAGAGATCGAGGCTGACGATCTCCTCCGCCGTCAGGATGCCGTCGTCGCCCGCGTCTTGCGCGTCGCTCCGGTGGTTCGCACCGGCGAACGCGAGCCCGGATCGGAGGAGCGGATCCGCGCTAGGTTTCAGCGGCATCGGCGTCGCGAGGGGAGGCGTCGGTCGAAGCGCCGGCACGCCGCGCGCGGTCGCGGAACGCGCTGCCGCCGCGCTCGACAGCGAGAAGCCGTGCGTCGCCAAGTGGAGCACGCGCCGCCCGGGCGCGAGGCGCTTGAAGGTCGCCTCCGTCGCGTCGTTTCCCGTCAAGAGCTCGACTCCTTCGCTTGCGGCCTTCGACTTTCCCGACGCCAGCCAGAGTGCTCGGATCGAAGCGGCTTCCTCGGCCGATCCAGGCAACGCACCGAAGGACAGATCCGCATAGCTTGCCGGCGACGTGACAGTCGCACGCGAGACTGCGACGTCGCGTTGCGCCGTGCTCGGGGCGTGCCTGTCGAACGACGGACCACCGACCGCGAGCAGACCTCGCCCGGAGGCGACGCCGCCGCTGCGCACGAGGTCCCGCTCGGTGCACAAGAATCGGATCGGTGCCGTCGTCTCGACGAGGTAGGCGGAATCGGCGACGGGAAGCGCTGCAAAATTGACGACCGAGAGCGCTCCGTCCGGCACGACGAATACCTCGGTCGCATCGACCAATTCGCCGCGAATCGAATCCCAGACGAGCTCGCGGAGCCGCGAACCAACCGCTCGATATCCCTCTAGATCGACCGGATTGCTCGCAGCGTCGAGCATCCGCGACGTGAGCTCGTCGATCTCCGATGCGGCACCGATGCGCTCCACGAGCGGCGCACGGTGCGCGGCCGGACTCACGAACGCCATGTAGTAGGGCGTGGCGTCTTCGGGCGCGCATCGCACGTATGCGACGAGCGCGCTTCCCGCGGGGAGCGCTTCGAGCACCTGCGTCATCTGCACGTCGCGCGGTGTGGACGTCTGGCGCAGCCTGTGGTCGAGCTCGGCGAGAGCCTCCTCGGCCTGCTGCTTGATGGCACGTGCGCGCGTCAACTTGTCGCGGAAGTCCTCGGGCGCGAGATCGGCGGGGCCGCGGACCGCGAGGCGCGCGCACTCGTCCCGCGCTGTGGCGAGTCGTCGCGCAACTGCAGCGACCTCGGGATCGGCCGACTCCCGAGCCAGGCGGCTGCGTTCGGCCGTCTCCTCGAAGACGAGGCCGCGCGAGCGCGCGAGCGCCGTCCACGCGCGCGTGCGCAGCGCGACGTTCTGTGTGGCAAGCGCGAAGTTCAGCGCTTGGTTCAGGTAGGTGCTGCGGTCGTCGCCGAACGCGAAGAACCGAGCTTCATCGAGGACTCGCGCCGTATCGAGCAAGTGCTCGCGCGTGATCGCCTCCGCGAGGAGCTCGCGCTCAAGCGCCGCATCCGTCTCACGGAGCGCGGCGTCCGCGCGCGCCGCGAAGTGCAAGAGTTGCGGGTAGAACGGCGCGACCTCGCCGACGGTCTCCGACATGAGCGTCAGTGCGCCCTCGATCCGCTCGCGAGCTCGGGATGCGCGCCCCTGCACGAGATCGAGCTCGGCTTGGCTCATCGCGAGATACACGCGGCTCGCGACACGCAAGTCGTCGCCGCCATCGACGATGCGATGCGCTCGATCGTACAGATCGCCCGCCGGCTCGACGGCGCCCTCGTCGCGGCGTGCGTTCGCTAGACGGATGAGTACGTCCACTGATTCACGCGAGTCCGCGCCGCGGCGTTCGTCCAGGATCGACAGGACTTGCTCGAAGACCCGTGCAGCCTCCGCGAAAGCCGCGGCCGCCGACACCGCGTCACCCCTCGATCGAGACTCGTGACCTTCTCGACTGAGGCAGTCGCCGATGCCGAGCAAGTACGCCTGACACTTGGCGCCGCGAGCTCCGCCTGCGCGTGTTTCGATGTCGACCGCCTCCTGCCAACGAGCGCGCGCCTCCGCCGGGTTGTTCAGCATGAGCTCGGTACCCGCCAGGTTGCCGAGCGTCGACGCGACGTGACGATGCTGCGGTCCGAGCGCCGCGACGCGGATCTCGAGTGCCTCCCTGAAGCACGTCCGTGCGCTGGCGTAGTCGCCCAGCGCGTGCAGTGGGATGCCGAGATTGTTCAGCGCGCGTCCGATGAGCGGATGCTGCGGTCGCAGAGCCGTTCGCCAGATCGAGAGCGCGCTCATGTACTCGTCACGAGCGGTGGAAGGGTCGGACGCTGCGTTGGCGACGTTCCCCTGGAGCAGGTGCCTGAAGCCAACGTCGTGGTGCGTCGGATCGACGGTGGCCTCTTGGATCTCTCTCGCGCGCTCGAACCACTCATTCGCCGCGTCGCGATCGTGCGTCTCGTCGAAGGTCAGGCTGCCCAGCAAGGCGAGCGTCAGCCCCGCTCGCGCGTGCGGAGCATCGGGCGACGCTTCGTCCGTCCGAAGCGAGGAGTCCAAGGCGGTGCGCGCCGCCGTGTACTCGTCGCGCATGTAGCGCAGGTGGCCCAGGTTCAAGAGGCTTGCGGCGACGCGCTCCCGGTCGACGCCGGGAAGCGCGCTCGCCAGCTCGACCGCGCGCTCGGCGGTCGCGAGCGCTTCGTCACCCAGGACGCGGTCGGAGAACCGCAGCGCTTCGGCGAGGAGCAGCACCGCATCGGCGAGGCTGGCCTGCGACTTCGGTTCGCGTTCGAGCGTCCCGACGAGCTCGCGCGCCGCAGACTCCGCCCGCGAATAACGGCCGTCGTCGATCTGCGCGCGGATCCCCGCGAGATCGAATCGCAGTGCGGGCGTGTCAGGCGACTGCGCGCTCGCGATGCAGGCCGCGAGAGCGCCGACGAAGCAGCGCGTGGCTGCCAGGAGCCCACGCCAACTCCGGCTTGGAGATCGATACGAGCGTCTCAACGGCACTCCGTTGGCGGCGGTACGGGAATACCGAGAGCCGGGTATATCAGGGGCGGTCCACGCTCGATAGTCAGGAAAACCTGGCCGAAACGCGCACCGTTTGCGGAAGAGAACGGCGCGCTGGAGTCAGTTCTCGCGGCTCGGAGGAAGCAGCGGCGAGCTCGGCGGCCCGAGCAGCTCGCTCGGCAGCGATTCGTCCGTGAGCGTCTCGAGGAACGCGACGATGTCGGCGATCTCGCCCTCGCTGAGATTGAGCGGCTGGAGCACGGTTTCTCCGTGGTGCGCCTGCACGGCGCCGTCGAGCGTCGAGTAGTAGCGCAGCACGTCGGTCAGCGACGCGAGCTGCCCTTGGTGCATGTACGGCGCGGTGCGTGCGACGTTGCGCAACGTCGGCGTCTTGAACTGGCCCCACAGCTCGTGACTGTGGGCGAGGGCGTCGATCTCTCTCGCGCGCTCGCCCTCGGGATCGTCGCTGAACTTGCTCCGCGCGTTGAACGGGTCGGCGCGCAGCAAGCGCACGCCCGAGTGACGGCCGAGATCGTGCGCCGGCTTCTTGTCGAGCGGAGGCACTCCGATGTTGTGGAACTCGTTGTCCGTGAAGTTCGGGCCGGCGTGGCACGTGATGCAGTCGGCCTTGCCGAGGAAGAGAGCGAGGCCGCGCAGTGCGGACTCGCCGTACTCGGATCGCGCCTTGGAATCGCCGTTCCGCAGCGCCAGGACGAAACGGTCGAACTTGGAGTCGCGGCTCACGAGCCGTCGCTCGTACGCCGCGATCGCCTTGCCGATGTTCACGAACGCGCGGTCGATGGCGGCGCGGTCGCCGGCGCTCATCGCGAGCCAAGCCGCGTGATGGGCGTGCTGCGGATCGTCCGGACAAGGGCGCGCATGCTCTGGGAACCGCGACGTGTCGCTCATGTCGGGCAGCGCTCCGAAGACGGCCTCGTAGGCCGCCTCGAGCGCCGGATCGCCGCGGACGACGCGCACGATGCTCGTGCGATCGCTGTGCAGCTCGCTCGTGTCCTCGAGCGGCTTGAGCGCCTGGCTCCAGAGCGAGTCGGCACGTCCGTCCCAGAAGAACCAGCGTTGCCAGGCCACGTTCCACAGGCTCGGCACGTGCCGGTCGTGCGTCGAGGTCGTCTTGCCGTCCGCGAAGCTCTTGGCCGGGTCGTGGCACGTCGCGCAGCTCACCTGGCCGTCGGCCGAGAGCCGCGTCTCGAAGAAGAGGCTCTGTCCCAGGCGGGCCGCCGCCGGATCGTCCGCGTACGCGTTCGTCGGGTCCGCGGGCGGCGAGGCGAGCGGCGAGAGCTTCAGGATGCGCGCGCGCGTCGGCTCGTCGATCGACGACACGTCGCGGCTCGTCCAGGCCAGCGCCAGGACCGGCGCGGCGGCGAACGACGCGAACAGCGCGTGGGCGCGTGCGGCGGAGATCATTCGACCTCGACCTCCACCTGCGCGCGCTCCGTGACGGCGCCGCGCGTGACGTCGAAGTAGAGCTCCCAGCGTCCGGCCATGTGGAACAAGAGTCCCTGGGCTACGAAACGCCCGGCGCCGTCGTGGGTGATCGATGGGATTCGATTCATCCCGTGCTGGTGCTGCGGCATCGCGGCGTCGACCGAGATCGAGACGTCCTCGCGCGGACCTTCCGACGCAGCGGCGTCGCGCACCCACGCCTCGACCGAGAACGGCGCGCCGCGCTCGGGGGAGCGCGGTTCCGTCCGGTAGGTGACCCGCCACGCGCCGCCATTGCTCAGGATCGAGCGTGTGCCCTCGGGCTCGCTCCAGCGCGCGGTCGCGGCGGCGGGGTGCGCGGGCGGCTCTCCGATCCGCGCAGGCGCCGCAGCGCCCTCGTCCGGGGCCGCGCACGCGCAGAGCGCGGTGGCGCAGAGGAGCGCGAATGCGTTCCCCGACGGACGCCGGATCGCCGTGGTCACGCGGCGATTCTATCAGCCCGGCCGCTCGCGCTCAGCGTCGCTCGCGGAGCGTGGGTTGTACGTACAAGCGCGCGCCGAACGCGTCGCGGAACGCGCCGTCCGCGGAGAGCACTTGGACGCGGTGATTGCCGCCGTCGACGACCCACAGCTTGCCCTCGCGATCGCACGCGATGCCTTGCGGCTCGAAGAACTCGACGCGGTCGATGCCGCGCGCGCCGAAGCGCGACACGAGCCGGCCGCGCTCGTCGAACCGCGCGACGAGGTCGGCGCCCTCGTCGGTCACGAGCACCGAGCC
>CAZQHA010000233.1:0-490 GCA_964592795.1 uncultured Planctomycetaceae bacterium
GCGTGTGAGCACTGTATGATGACACCCGACGCGGCACTCGCGGGCGTCGGAGACGACGAGTTGATCACGCAATTCCTGGCCGACAGCGAACACTTCGACACGGAATTGTTCGCTGCCGCCGAGGAGTACTTTCGGGCCGGGTTGGACGAGCGACTGGGCGTCCTCACCCCCGAGGTGGGCGCGAGCACGGGCGACAAGCTGGTCGTCTACCGGCATAGCGACGGCATTCACCGGAGAGTGGTCCTAGATCCGATGGTACACGCGACGCTGTACGCACAGCGAGCGGAGGTGTATCGCCTCGGAACCGAGATCGATCGCCGCCACCTGGAGCTACCGGACGCTGAGCAGTAGGACGTCCTGCGGACAGCACGACGTTCGGTCACGGCGCCTACCGGATCCCGGTGGGCGCCAGTCGCTTGCAGCGATTACGACTGCCGAGCTTCGATGGGGCCGAAGAATCCCTCGGCGGTCCATTGCGAGAACCAGCGTC
>CAZQHA010000233.1:500-7378 GCA_964592795.1 uncultured Planctomycetaceae bacterium
ATCGCCGCTACCAGATCCTGCGCCGAGCCGTCGAACGACTCCGCGCACCGTGCGAGAGCGCCGTCGAGCGTACCGCCGCTCGCGAAGTGGGAGAGCACCATGAACATCGACTGGGAGAGGTCCATCCGCCACACGACGTAGTCCTTGCGGTACACCGCGACCCACGTTCTCGCGCGACGAAGGTCGGGAAGCGAATGCCCCTGCCGTAGAGCGGTCACGATGGCATTCGCGCGGTGATCGAACGCGCAGAGGCGCATCGCGGGTACGAGCCGCAACTTCACGTTCGACCACTCGCCAGGGGCGAGCGCGGCGAGCTCCGAAGGCGAGAGCGTCGCCGACGGAGCCTCGTCGAATACTTCGCTCATCGCCAGCTCGAGGCGCGCGATGTCCGCGAGCAGCGCGCGGCGCGCGATGTTCACGTCGCCGCTCAGGAACTCGACCATGTGACGGCCGAGCATGTTGAGCGAATAGTGCCGCGACGGGTGCTTGCGCAAGTACGCGCGGACGAGCCACGCGAACTTGTCTTGTCCGACGAATCGCGCGAGCGCAGGGAAGTCCGTCTCCAGGCACTCCTGGAGGCGCGACTCGTACATGCCGCTGTAGATCGCGACGCGGTCCTTCGGCGCGAGGTGTCGCGACGGCAGGATGTTCCGCGCCGCGTCGGCGGCGGAAGCGTTGCGCTCGAGCGGACGCACGATCGCGTCCTGCAGCCAGCGCTCAAGCGTGTCGAGCGAGTCGGCCATGCGCCGTGCGTTCCTGCAAGTACTGCTCGGCCTTCCGCGCTTCGGCGTGGACGACCTCGAACGAGGGGATCGATTCGTCCCACTCGAGCAGCGTCGAGCGCGGTCCGGTGCGCGCGACGGCGCGCTCGTAGAGCTGCCACACCGCGTCGATCACGTGATCCGAGTGCGTGTCGACGATGTGCGTGCCGTGGTTCGTGTGGCCGGCGAGGTGGTACTGCACGACGCGCTCGGCCGGGATCGCGTCGATGTACTCCGCCGGATCGAAATCGTGGTTCACCGAGCTCACGTAGACGTTGTTCACGTCGAGGAGCAGCCCGCAGTCCGCTTCCTCGGCCAGGCGCGCGAGGAACTCCCACTCGCTCATGTGCGAGCGCGCGAACTCGACGTAGGAGCTGGGATTCTCGATCACGATCGGCCGCTCGAGGCGCTCCTGCACCTCCTTGACGCGCAGGACGACGTGCGCGAGGCACTCTTCGTCGTACGGGAGCGGCAGGAGATCGTGCAGGTTGCGGCCCGCGACCCCCGTCCAGCACAGGTGATCGGAGATCCACTTCGCGTTCACGCGCTCGGCGAGCTTCGCGAGGCGCTCCAAGTACGTGAGGTCGAGCGGATCGGTGCTGCCGATCGACAGCGACACGCCGTGCATCACGATCGGATAGCGCTCGGCGATCTGGTCGAGGACCCAGATCGGCCGCCCGCCCGTGTCCATGAAGTTCTCGGAGATGATCTCGAACCAGTCGACCGCGGGTCGCTTCTCGAGGACGTGCGCGAAGTGGACGGTGCGCAGTCCGACGCCGATCCCCAGGTCGGGGAGATCGAAGCGGGTCGCCGGAGCTCGCTGCTGCATCGCGGGAACGTGGACGTGAAGCGGAGGAGCCGCGGCGCTCGTGCGCTCACGAACTCCTCCGCCGATCGACACGAACAGTCTAGTGCTTGACGGGGACCGCGCAGCCGCCCTTGCCTTTGCACGAGTTCTTTCCGGCGCAGCCGTTGTCGCCGGAGCTGCAGCCGCCCAGGCCCTTGCAGCCGTTCATGCCCTTGCACGCATGCTTGTCCGTGGTCGCGCAGCCGCCGTGACCCTTGCAGGAGTTCTTGCCGGCGCAGCCGTTGTTGCCCGACTTGCAGCCGCCCATGCCCTTGCACGCGTTCATGCCCTTGCAGGCGTGCTTGCCCAAGCTCGCGGTCGCGGAGCCGTGATCGTCCTTGGAGTCCGAGCTCTTGCAACCGGTGAGCGGCGCGGCGGCGAACATCGCCGCGATCGCGGCGGCAATCAGTGTGTTGGTTTCTTTGGTGGCCATGATGGGGTGGGGGGGGTGGATGCGAATGGGGAAATCGGCCGGACGCGGCCGGCCCGGATGGACTCGCGGAACGCCAGCAATCTACGAAACGGGTCTGGCGTCGGATTCGGAAAAGTCGCGCGCGCGCCGCGCGGTCACTCGAGGCCCATCTCCGCGACGCCGTCCTCGTCGAAGCCGAGCATGTGTCCGATCTCGTGGAAGAGCGTGACGCGGATCTGTTCGACGAGCTCGCCCTCGTCGCGCGCCGCGCGTTCGAGATTCCTTTGAAACAGGAAGATTCTCGGGGGGAGCTCGCCCGATTCGGCCTCGGCGCGCTCGAGCTCCGACGCGCCGACGAACAGGCCCAGCATGTCCGGCGGCGTGTGGAACGGCTCCGACGGGTCGATCATCCACGCCTGCGGCACCGGCTCGACCGCGACCTCGGCGCGCTCGAGCGACTTGCGGATGTCGGGCGGCAGCGTGTCGATCGCCGTCGCGATGACCTTCTCGAACGCGGGCTCGTCGAGCCGCGTCGGCGGCGGATGCGCCGGGTCGAGCTGCCCGGCTTCGGCCAGACAGCGGTCGGCCTTCTCGAAGTCGCCTTCGAGCTCCGCGCAGAGCGAGAGGCGCTCGAGCACCGACGCGCTGCGCTCGACCTCGAGCAACCGCTCGAGCACCGCGCGCGCTTCCTCGATGCGCCATTCCGCGAGGCACAGCTGCGCCTGCGCCCACAGGTAATCGGGATGGCTCTCGATGTCCTCGATCTCCTTCGCGCGAGCGAGCAGCGCGTGCGCCGCCTGCGCTTCGCCGAGCTCGATCCGCGCCAGCGCTTCGGCGAGCCAGCGCTCGGGCCAATCGGGATCGATCGTCGAGAGCTCGGCCAGCGCCTTCTTGGCGTCGCCGGACTCGAGCGCGGTCCACGCGCGGTCGAGCGCGGCGTCTTCCTCGCCGGGCCCTTCGTCGTACTCGTCGTCGTAGGCGCTCACGCTGCGTATCCTCGCGATGCGGCTCCGCGAAAGCCAGCCCGAGGCCCCTCGATCATCCGCGCGGCTTCTTCTTGGGCGCGCTCTCGCGCGGCGCACGATCGTCGCGCGCGGCCTTCGCCCGCGCCGGGGCGGCCCAGGAGCAGATCGGACACGTCGATCCGTCGTGTCGCAGCGCGGGGCAGTGCTCGCGACCGAACAGGATGATCTTCAAGTGCGCGCGGATCCACGTGTCCTCGGGGAACGCGGCCTTCAGATCGCGCTCCGTCTGCTCGACGCTCTTTCCGCTCGACAGCCCCCAGCGCGCCGCCAACCGGTGGATGTGCGTGTCGACCGGAAACGCCGGGATGCCGAACGCCTGCGCCATCACGACGCTCGCGGTCTTGTGACCGACGCCCGGCAGCGCTTCGAGCTCCTCGAACGTGCGCGGCACCTTCCCTCCGTGCTTCTCGACGAGGATCTTCGACAGCGCGTGGATGTTCTTCGCCTTCGCGGGCGCGAGGCCGCACGTGCGGATCCGCTCGTGGATCTCCTCGACCGAGAGCCGCGCCATCTTCTGCGGCGTGTCGGCGCGCGCGAAGAGCGCGGGGGTGACCAGATTGACGCGCGCGTCGGTCGTCTGCGCCGAGAGCACGACCGCGACGAGCAGCGTGAACGGATCCTGGTGGTCGAGCGGGATCGCGGGATCGGGGTACAGCTCGTCGAGCGTCGCGAGGATTCGCGCGGCCTTGTCCGCATCCTTCCGCCGCTTCATCGGGGGGCAGAGTCTAGCGTGCGCTCCATGGGCTAGGATGCGCGCGTGAAGAGCGAGATGGCCGCGCGGATCGAGCGCTTCCTAGCCGGCGGCGTGTACGCCGTCGCAGGCGCGTCGACCGTGCGCTCGAAATACGGGAACAAGGTACTGCGCTGCTACCAGCAGAACGGCCGGACGGTGTACGCGATCAACCGGCACGGCGAGGAGGTTGAGGGTGTTCCCGGATTCAAGCGGCTCGCCGAATTGCCCGAACGCGTCCACGGTCTTTCGATCGTGACGCCTCCGGCGATCACCGAAGAGCTCGTCGAGGAAGCCGCAGCGGCGGGAATTCGCCACTTGTGGATGCAGCCGGGTGCGGAAAGCGACGAGGCGATCGAGCGCGCCGAGGCGCTCGGCCTCGAATGCATCGCCGGCGGACCGTGCCTGCTCGTCGTGCTCGGATACCGGGAGTGAGTTTCAGAACGCGTATCCGAAGCCGACGAGCAACGCGAACGTGCCGTAATCGTCGAGCTCGCTGCTCGCTCCCGAAACGCGGTCGGTGATCTCCCAATCGGCGAAGTGGTAGTCGTACCGCGCGAGCGCTTCGAGCCGCCAATTCGTCCACAGCCACCGGTAGCCGGCGCCGGCGGAGAGCAAGTACTCCGTTCCCGCGTCGGTCTCGATGTCGAACGTGCCGCCGCCTCGTACCGGTCCCGAGACGCCGTCGACGTCCACCGAGCTCACGCCGGCGCCTACTTGCCAGAAGACCTCGCTCCGCTCTCCGATCGTGTGGACGCGCTCGGCCCACGCCATCATCGCGAAGTACTCGCTGTCTGCGTCGAGGTCGTCGACGCTCGGATCCTGGGTGATCCCGAGCAACTCGTGCGGCGTCTCGAAGTCGCCCTGCGCGAGATCGACGCCGCCGCGGATCCACCAGCCGTCGTCGATGCGAGTCCGCCCGTACAGGCTCGCCGACACCGGGATGTCGTTCGCCGGCTCGCCGTTGCCGAGCCACGTGCCCAAGTGATACCCGAGCTCGAACGTGCGCTCGCGCGCGGTCTGCGCGCGAGCGCCGGACGTCTCGCATCCCGCGCACAGCAGCGCGAGCACTAGAACGCAGCGCACGGTACCCTCACTTCGCGGTCGTGAACGCGTGCTCGACGACGGTCAGGTTGCCGTTTCCGCAGCGCGCGCCGACGCCGACTTGGAACTCGGCCCCGGCGTAGAGGAAGCCGTCCGGTACGTCGAAGCTCGACGTACCGCCGTTCAAGCTCGCCTTCAGGCTCACCGCGTCGTCTTCGGATTCGAGCTCGAAGAAGAAGCTCTCGGCGTCCGGGCCGCTCGTCCACGTGATCAGTGTGCCGAGCACCGCGACGTCCTTCGCGCCGTCGAGCGGAAACGTGATCGCCGGCGCTTCGGGCAGCGCGTGCGAGAGATGCACCGCGCTCAGCAGCGACTGTCCGTCGGTCGACCGGCCGAGGAAGAGATAGGTGCCCGCGGGGTAAGCGGCGAGCACGGCCTCCAGCGACGGCTCGGGCGTTTCCAACGCGATCTTGCGGATCCCGAGGTCCTCCGTGTGCTTCGAGTGCAGGTCGAGCACGACCTTGCCGCGTGGGTTCACGACGACGAACCGCGAGAGTCCGACGTCCGCGTCGACGTCGAGGACCACTTCCGCGTCACCGTCGGTCGCGTTGTACTCGACGAAGATCGACGCTTCGTCGAACGGGGCCCAAACCGGTGTCGGCGCGCTCGCCGCGCTCGTCGTCAAACCGATCGTCGCCAGAATCGTCGCTCGTGCGGATAGGAACATGCGTCACCTCGATCGTCGTGCGTCCTCGTGTGTGCAACGGCAGTCGTTGCGTCCGAACGAAGACTAGTCGGAGATCACGAACGAGTTCTTACCGCGCGATGACGCCGCGGAGGATCAGTGCGGCGCGGGCGGCGTGACGGTGCGCTGGAACGGAGCGGTCGTGAACGAACCTTCGTACTCGAGCTCGTTGTCGGTGTCGCCTTGCACCGCGAGGCTGTACTCGTACGTCTCGCCGGGTCGGAGCATCGGGCCGCCCGCAGTGAAGTGCGTCTGCCACGGCGGGAGCACGATCTCGAGCTGGAAGCCGCTCGCGTCGTGCTCGATCTCGAGCGTGTAGCTCTTCGCGCCGGGCGCCGGCGTCCACGCGATCGTCGCGTCGGCGGCGTCGACGAGATCCGCCGGTTGCGGCGACAGGACCAGGAATCGCCCCGGGAACGCGTGGCTCAGCGACACGGTGCCTCCGACGAGCTCACCATCGAGAGTCGTGGCTTCGACGATGTACTCGCCGGCGGGATACTCGCGGCGCACGTCGCGCAGGCTGCCCTCGTACTCGAGCGCGACCTCGGACACGCCCAGCGTGCTCGCGTTCGGGCTCTCGAAGCTGAAACGGGGCTTGCGCGACGAATCCAGCACGCGCAGCGACGCGAGACGCACTTGCGAGCTGGCTTCGAACACGACCTCGGCGCGCAGGTCGAGCGGCGATCCGCTCCCTGCGGCCTGCGAAGGCAGATCGACCTCGATGTGCATGCGGAGGTCTTCGAACGCGACCGCGGGCCGATGGCCTTCGCCGTGGAGCGCCGCTTCGGACCAGGCGATCCCGGCGACGGTGAGCGCGGCGGAACTGCAGAACGTGAGTTTCTTCATGGTTCGCTCTCGATCTTATCGCGGGTACGAGAAACGGTGGCGTGGAACCGTGCTCCCCTCAGCTCGACGGCGAAACGATGTCCGAGCTTCGCGCACGCGGCTTGCACGATCGAAAGGCCGAGGCCGAAGTGCGCGGTCGGCTGCTCATCGCGATTCGCGCGCCAGAAGCGCTCCGTGCAGCGGGACGCGCCCGCCGCGTCGAGTGCGTCGGTCTCGTTCGCGACGCGAAGGTACGCGCCGTCTCCGTCCGCGCGCAGCCGCACGTGCACCGCGGTGCCCGGTCTCGAGTAGCTGACTGCGTTCTCGACCAGATTGCGCGCGACGAGCTCCCAGAGTTGAGGTTGCGACGCGACCGTGAGCACCGCCGGAGCGTCGAGCTCGATCGCGCGCACGTCCGAGCGACGCGCGTGCTCCACCGCGAGCGCGACGGTCTTGGCGAGGTCGAAGGTCTCGGTGGCCGACGGCGCT
>CAZQHA010000234.1:0-7374 GCA_964592795.1 uncultured Planctomycetaceae bacterium
CTCGAGCATCCACCCGCTCGCAAGCGCGAACGAGTCGATCGAGAAGTGGTGCGCGACGCACGGCGCGGCTGCGTAGGAGGGCTACGCCCCACGGCGAACCCGCCGGGGTCTGAGCCACAGGGAACCCACGCAGATTCGCAGGCGCACCCGCTAGGCCGAGTCGGCGTCGGGCTGCCGCAGCGCGCGCTGGAGCAAGTGCTTGAAGCTCGTCAGCAGCCCTCGACCAGGATCGGCCCTCAAGATCTCGGCGAAGCTCGCCGCGTCGGCGGCTTCGTCCGGGCCGATGCGCGCTCCGTTTCGGTGCAGGAGCGAGAGCGAGAGCCGCTCGCCCGCGCAATCGAGAGCTTGGATCCGCACCGAGATCTTCTGACCCGTGACGAGCAGCGAGCGCACGCTCTGCTCGGGCGAAAGACCCATCTGCGAGCGCGGGAGCAATCCTTCGACGCCGGCCTCGATCGCGACGAACGCGCCGAAGTCGAGCACGCGCGACACGCGGCCTTCGACGATCTGGTCGACGTAGTGGATGCGCTCGAGGTGCTGCCAGGGGCTCTCGGTCATCTGCTTCAATCCGAGCGCGATGCGCTTTCCGCCGGCCTTGAGGTGCAGCACCTTCAAATCGATCACTTGACCTTCGTGCAGGAGATCGCGCGGGTGGTCGACGCGCTCGTGCGAGAGGTTCGAGACGTGCACGAGCCCTTCCAGCCCGCGGCCGAAGCTGACGAACGCGCCGTACGGTTCGATCCTCGTCACGCGGCCCTGCACGACTTGGCCGGGCTTGAGCGCGCCGACTTGTCGCTGCCGATCGCTCTCGCGCTCGCGCTGCACGACGACCTTGCGCGAGACGACGACACGCTGGCGCTCGCGGTCGACCTCGAGCACTTCGACGGCGAGGTTCTTGCCGACGAGACCGCTCGGTTCCTCGTCTCGCGCGAGCCCGGACTGCGACTTGGGCATGAACGCGTGCAGCGGTCCGATCTTGAGCTCGAGTCCGCCCGGAGCGACGCGCACGACGTGCGCTTGCACGAGGCTGCCGGCCTCCATGCTCTCCCACGTGTGGAGCACCTTCGTCTCGCGCAGCGCGAGCACCCACAGTCCTTGCTCCTGTCCGCGGAGCGTGAAGTCGAACTCGTCGCCGATCTTCGGCTCGACCGGGAGCTCGCGGCGCGAGATCACGCCCTGCATGCGCGGGCCGAGCTCGACGAAGACGTCGTCGCCGTACGTGCCGACCACCGCGCCGCGGCAGACTTTCAGCGTGTGCGGGCCGTGGTCCCTGAACGCCGGGCCGCCGTCGTCCCTGAAGGCGGCACTCTTGTGGCGGTCGCGCTTCATGGGCCTCCCATAGGACATGGTACAGCGCCGCATGAGCGGATGCGGAGCGCGAAGTGAGGCTCGCGCGCCCTTCGGAAGCTCAGACTTCGATCGTGCCGACGCTTGCGCGCGCGCCGTCGATCGCCTCGACGAGCGCCGATGGATCCAGGCCGGCCGGCCGCGTCTTGACGAGCGCGAGCACGCCCTTCGTGTCGCGGGTCCGATCGGTCGCGACCGCGTTCGCGATTTCGTCGGCACACGCGACCACGTTGACGACGTGGCTGTCGCTGGCGCGGAGGCCCGCGCGGTGGTGGTACTTGATCACGGTCGGGATCGGCTCGGGCAGGCGCCACATGAACGCCGCGACGGCGCCGACGTCGGCGTGGTTCAGCCCCAGGACGTGCGTCTCCTGCAGATCGATCTCACCGTCGAGGGACTTCGACTTCTGGATCAGCGCGACGTACTCCTCGCCGAGCGTGTCGTACAGCATGATCCGGCCGAGGTCGTGGAGCAGACCGCAGGTGTAGAAGCCTTGCGGAGTCAGGTCGGCTTCGCGGCGGCGGCCCTTCTTGGCCAGGACCTCGCAGATCTGCGCGGTCAGGATCGAGTGCTTCCAGAAGTCCTGCACGCGGAAGCCTTCGCTGTCCTTCGTGCCGGCGTAGAGCTGCAGCACGCTCGCTTGCACGACGATCGACGCCAGCGTCTCGAGCCCGAGCACCGAGATCGCCATCTGCGCAGACGTCGTCTTCTCGCGCAGGCCGTAGTACACGCTGTTCGCGATCTTGAGCGCCTTCGCAGTGAGCGGCGGATCGTTCGCGAGCGCGGAGGCGAGCTCCGCCATGCTCACGTTCTGGTTGGCGAGCAACGCGCTGATGCGCTGGATCGACGCGGGGAGCGTCGGGATGCGGATGGAGTCGAGGAGGGCGTCGGCGGCGTTGTGGCTGGGCATGACTGCGCGATCGAGGCGAGAAGCGAGCACAGCTTTCATCGGCGCCGTCGCTCTTTTTCCCAAGCGCCGTCAGGAATTCCCGGAACGATCGGTCCGGGAACTTTTTGCCCACCTCAGTGCCAGAGGAAGCGCACCGCGTTCGAGAAGTTCGCCGTCGCGGGCGTGCAGAAGCCGGGCTGCGCGTTCCGGTAGAAGAGCTGGTAGTGGGCGTCCTCGCCGTACTGCTGCGCGGTGACGACGTGCACCGGCAGCGTCTGCACGGTGTTCGGATACGTCCACGTGCCGGGCGGCGCGCCGTACGTTCCCGCGTTGTGCGCGCCGACGCGCAGCAGCGCGCCGTCGACACAACGGATGCCGTCGTGGCTCGCGACCCCGTCGAGATCCGCCGCGGTGCCCTTCAGGATGAAGCCGAATCCCACGTAATTGCCGCCCACGCGACCGACGAAACGCACGGTGTCGGGCGTCGTCGCGCCCACCGCGCTCAGCATCGCTCCGCCGGCGTTGAACGAGTTCGCGCAGCCGGCATTCGGTGCCCCACCCGGAATCGGCACGACGTCGGGAGCCGCGCACGGACACGGCGTCGGCAAGCTGCCGTCACCGAAGCAGTAGCTCTGGCCGAGACCGCCGCAGCCGACGTACTTCGCGAGCCGCTGCACGGTGAGCCCGTCGATCGAGGTCAGGCTGCCCCCGATCCAAAGATCGGCTCCGTCACCCGAGTCGTCGTGCGACGCGAGCGATTGGATAGAGAATGATGTCGACGCGTTGGCCGCGCCGATGTTCTGCCACGCGGCTCCGTTCCAACGCGCGACGCACACTGGCCCCCCCGGTGAGAGCGGCGCGGCCGCATACAGCGACGCACCCGATCCGCTGCCGTCGTCGTACATCTCGAGCGCGCTCGCGCCCCCCGCGGTGACGCCCATCTCCTGCCAGCTCGCTCCGTCCCACGCCGCGATCTCACTCGACGTGCCGATGTAACCGCCGGCGTAGAGTCGGCCGCCGCTCGCGACCGAGTCCGCGTCCGATTCGAGCGCGAGCACCGCGCCTGGGCAGTTGATCCCGAACAGATTGCCGACGATGGTGAGTTGCGTCCCGTCCCAGCGAACCACGCCGCCGCCGGCGCCCGGGCCGAAGCCGAAGAGGAAGCTTCCGCCGAAGTACAACGCGGGCCCGCTGCCGTCGTCGAAGACCTTGAACGCAAAGACGGCATCCTCGAACTCCTCGCAGTTCCACAGGAAGCCGGGGAGGCCGGTCCACGCGCTGCCGTTCCAACGAGCGACGATGTGCGCCGGTGAAGTGAAGTACCCGCCCGCGTACAGCTTCGGTCCGCTGCCGTCGTCGTACACGCCGAGCGCTTCGACGCGCCGGAGATTGCCCCACAGCGGATCGGTGTTCGTGAATCCACCGCCGAACGCCGACCAACTCGATCCGTCCCACGCGGCGATTCCACCGCACGGAATCCCGCCCGCGTTGTTGAATGCTCCTCCGACCACGAGCTTCGGGCCACTGCCGTCGTCGAAGACGCACAGCGCTCGCGCACCGCCCGCCCCGGTCAGTCCCGCTCCGAGCGGGGACCAGTTCGTTCCATCGAACTTCGCGATTCGGAACGCCAGCACGGCGCCGATGCTGGTGAAGTCCCCGGCGACGAAGAGCGCGGGACCCGTGCCGTCGTCGTACGTCGCGAAGGCATACACGTCGCCGTTGGCGGCCGTCGGCCACGAGAACTCGAGACACGGCGTCGTGTCGGTCGCGTGGACTTCGGCGGCGAGCAGCGCACCGATACAGGCAGAGAGAGCGATCTTCATGGCCGAACTCCTGCGAGGAGCACGGAGCTTACCCAGCCTCCGGTTCGACTAAACTACGCCCATGTTCGAACTCGCCGCAATCGGGGAACTGCTCATGGTCCTCGTGCACCTCGCCGCGCAGGACAACGTCCTTCTGGGCGAGGGCGCGCACCGCTACCGCTGGCTCGGGAGCTGGCTCCGCGTGCCCGGCGGCGCCGATCTCGGCAACACACACGGCTCGATCGTGTCGGACTCGCGCGGCCGCATCTACTTCAACACCGACACCGAGCAAGCGATCCGCGTGCATTCACCCGACGGCGAGTTCCTGCGCTCGTTCGGTCCCGATCTCGCGGGCGGAGTGCACGGCATGTGCATCGTGCAGGAGAAGGACGGCGAGTTCTTGTACCTCGTGCACCACGCGCGCGGCATCTGGCGCAAGATGACGCTCGACGGCGAGGTCGTCATGGAGCACGGCGCGCCCGAGGCGTCGAAGCTCTACGCGCAGGCCGGTCGATTCCATCCGACGAGCATCGCGGTCGTCCCCGACGGCGACATCTTCGTCGCGGATGGATACGGCCTCTCGTGGGTCCACCAGTACGACCATTCGGGCCAGTACATCCGCTCTTTCGGCGGCCCCGGCGACGAGCCGTCGCAGATGAATTGCCCGCACGGACTGCTCATCGACAAGCGCGCGCAGCCGTACACGCTGCTCGTCGCCGACCGCGAGCACCACCGCATCCAGGTGTTCGATCTGCAAGGCAAGCTCGTGTCGACGATCAGCGGGATGTTCCGCCGGCCGTGCAGCATGCAGGAGCATGACGGCTACCTCGCCGTGCCCGACCTCGCGGGCCGCGTGACGATCCTCGACCGCAAGAACGAGCTCGTCGTGCACCTCGGCGACAACCCCGACGAATCGCTGCGCGCGCAGAACGGCGTGCCGCGCGAGAAATGGAAGGACGGCGTCTTCATCTCGCCGCACAGCGCGCATTGGGACGCCGCTGGGAACCTCTACGTGATGGACTGGAACTTCCTCGGGCGCGTGAACAAGCTGCTGCGCGTCTTCGACGACGAGTCCGCGCGCAACAAGCCCGCGGGATACCTCGACACGCCGTTCTTGCCGGCCAGCCCGTGGCGAGTCCACGACGCGCAGCGGCCGCGGCCGCGCGTCGTTTCACCCGGCGATGATCCGCGCACGCCGCCTTCGGACGCGATCGTGCTGTTCGCCGGCAAGGACCTCTCGGCCTGGAAGTCGAGCTCGGGCGCCGCGGCCTGGACGCTCGCCGACGGTGCCATGGAAGTGAACGGCTCGGGATCGATCGAGTCGCGCGAGCACTTCGGCGACTGCCAGCTCCATCTCGAGTGGGCGGCGCCGGCGAAGGTCGAGGGACACGGACAAGGGCGAGGCAACAGCGGCGTGTTCTTGATGGGACGCTACGAAGTCCAGGTGCTCGACTCGCGCGACAACCTGACGTACGCCGACGGACAAGCCGCCGCGCTCTATGGGCAGACGCCGCCGGCCGTCAACGCGAGCCGCGCGCCCGGCGAATGGCAGAGCTACGACATCCTGTTTCGCGCTCCGCGCTTCGCGAACGACGCGCTCGTCTCGCCCGCGGTCATCACGGTCCTGCACAACGGCGTCGTCGTGCACCACGCGACGGAGTTCCACGGGGCGACGTCGCACAAGGCGACCGCGACGTACTCGGCACACGCCGCCGAAGGTCCGATCGTCCTCCAAGACCACGGGAATCCGGTGCGCTTCCGCAACATCTGGGTGCGCCGAATGTGACCGCGCTCAGTGGGCGAACGCGCTCGCGGGCACGCGCTGCATCGATTCGCCGAGACGCCCCCACGACAGCCCGAGCTCGGCACCGCCGGTGCGGTTGAAGTACTCGATCGTGATCGCGTGAGCGCCGGCGCCGAGCGCGACGCTGCCCGTCTTCTGCGCCGGCACGTGCAGCCCGTCGTTGTCGACGACGAGCTCGCCGTCGATCCACAGGCGCGCGCCGTCGTCGCTCGTCAGACCGAAGAGATAGAGCTCCTCTCCAGGAACGACGATGAAGCCGCGGTAGCGCCGCCCGGCGCGCTCCTCGTACGGCGGCGGACCCAAGTCGAGATCCTGCTCGACGGTCGTCGCCACCGGCACGAGGCGGTGGAAGGTCGGCAGCGCCGTCCAGTCGCCCTCGTAGCGCTCGCACACGAGGCCCCGCGCGAGGCCCGCGGACTTCGCGCCGGCGCGCGGCTTCACGCGCTCGAACGTCTCGGCGATGGTCGCGCTCACGGGCCGGCCGTCGAAGAACGCGCGCGCGCGCACCGTGGTCGTCGCGGAGAGCACGATCGGCGCGTCGTAGCTCGTCGAGCGGGCGTGCGGCTCGCTGCCGTCGAGCGTGTAACGGATGTCGAGATCCTTCGAGCGCGTCGCCAGCGTCACGGGCAGCTCGTCGACGAACGTCGGCGACTGCGACACGATGCGCGGCGCCTCGAATACGATCGGATCGCCTTCGATCTCGAGCGCGACGACGCTCGCGGCTTCGTGCGGAGCGACGTGCGGGAGCTGAACGACGAGCCGGCCCTCTTCGGGGACGACGGGCAGTGCGCGATCGCGTTGCGCGAGCAAGTAGGCGCGCCGCACCTCGTTGCCGAGGCCGCCGACCTCGAGTCGGCCGTCCGCGGGCCAATCGAAGACGTGGAGATAGAAGATCGTGCGACCGCCGTTCTTGCGCATCGTGCACCGGCCCCACGGCAATGCGGCGAACGGGCTCGCGCTCGTGCCGTAGATCGCGTCTCCATTCACGTCGAGCCACGCCCCCATCGCCTGCAAGCGCTCGACGCACGCCGGCGGGAACTCGCCTTCGGCCGTCGGCCCGACGTTGAGCAGGAAGTTGCCGCCCTTCGACGCGATGTCGACGAGGTTCCGGATCAGCTCCGTCGACGACTTCCACTTCGTGTCGCGCGAGTTGAAGCCCCAGTGCTCGTTCATCGTCATGCAGGTCTCCCAGTCGACGCCGGGGATGCCCTGCGCCGGGATCTCCTGCTCGGGCGTGCCGAAATCGCCTGGATAGTCGCCTTCCGCGGTCATGCCGGCCATGCCTCCGCGGCCGGTGCTCACGCGGTTGTTGACGATCACGTCCGGCTGCAAGCGGCGGCACAGCGCGTAGAGCTCCTTGCCGTACTCGTTCGTCCACGAGGGCTCCCACTCGCCGTCGAACCACATCACGCCGATCGGACCGTAGTTCGTCAGCAGCTCCTCGACTTGGCGGTGCATGTGCTCGACGTAGCGCGGGAAGCTCGCGCCCTCGGCGCTGCGCGTCTCCCAGTCACGGCGCGGCAAGTAGTCGG
>CAZQHA010000235.1:0-7353 GCA_964592795.1 uncultured Planctomycetaceae bacterium
GCATCGGCATCATCCTCGTCGCCGGCATGACGGTCGGAACCCTGTTCACGCTCTTCGTGGTGCCGGTCTTCTATTCGCTGATCGCGGCGCAGCACAAACCGAGCGAGGCGCACGAAGCGCTCGAGCGCGAAGCCGCCCGAGATCCACTGACGACGCCGGCAGCTCCGGCCATGGGGATCGCATGAGCTCACGAATTCTCGCAGCGGCCGCAGGGCTCGCGTTGATCGCCGGCTGCACGGTGGTCGGCGAAGACTACGAGACGCCCAAAACCGAGGTGCCGGCCGAGTGGCGCGACGCGAAGGAGTCGCCGTGGCAGCAGGGCACAGCCGACCTCGCCGGATGGTGGCGAACCCTCGACGACCCCGTGCTCGATTCGCTGATCGATCGAGCCCTCACGGGCAGCCTCGATCTGCGCGAGGCGCTGTCGCGCGTTCGCGAAGCGCGCGCGTTGCGCGGTGCCGCCGCCGCGGACCGCTATCCGACGATCGACGCGCGCGCCGCTTACGAGCGCAGCGGTCTGTCCGAAGCGAGCGAGTTCGGCCAGCTCTTCCCCTCGCTCGGCGAGATCGACAGTTACTCGGCCGGCATCGACGCCTCCTGGGAAGTCGACCTGTGGGGTCGCGTCCGCCGCACCGTCGAAGCGGCCGACGCCGATCTCGCGGCCCAAGTGGAGGATGCTCGCGACGCGGCCGTCATCGTCGTGGCCGAGACGGCGTCGCGGTACATCGAGCTGCGCGCGTTCCAACAGCGGCTCGCGGTCGCGCGCACGAACGTGGCGCTCCAGGGGCAGACGCTCGAGCTCGTGCGCACGCGCTTCGAAGCCGGCCTCGTCGGCGAAGGCGACGTGGCGCAAGCGGCGCGCAACCTCGAGACGACGCGCGCGTTCGTGCCGATCCTCGAGTTCGGCGTGCGCGCGGCCGAGAACCGCCTGGCGATCCTGCTCGGCCTCGCGCCGGGCGAGCTCGCCGCGGAGCTCGCGAGCGTCGAGCCGATCCCGGTTCCGCCGTCGAGCGTCGCCGTCGGTGTTCCCGCCGACCTCGTGCGTCGCCGCGCCGACATCCGGCGCGCCGAGCGCGAGCTCGCCGCGGAGACGGCTCGCATCGGCGTGCGCGAGGGCGACCTTTATCCGAGGCTTTCGCTCCTGGGCCGCGTCGGCGGCGAAGCGGAGGACGCGTCCGACACTTTCTCCAGCGAGGGCTTCGTGTTCGGCTACGGACCCGCGCTGCGCTGGAACCTGTTCGACGGCGGAAGGCTCCGAGGGCGCCTCGACGCGCAGGAAGCACGGGCCGAGCAAGCGCTCGTGCGCTGGCGGCGCACGGTGCTCTCCGCGCTCGAGGAGACCGAGAACGCGATGACGGGCTTCGTGCGCGAGCAAGCGCGACGGCGATCGCTCGCCGACGCCGCGACGCAAGCGCGACTCGCCGTCGAGCTCGCGCGCTCGCAGTACACCGAAGGCCTCTCCGACTTCCAGCCCGTGCTCGACACGCAGCGCGCGCTGGCGGTGATCGAGGACGAGCTCGCGCAGAGCGACGCCGCGGTCACGACGCGTCTCGTCGCGCTCTACAAGTCGCTCGGCGGCGGCTGGGAGAGCGAGGTGATCTTGGCGCGGTCGGAAGAGTCACGCTGATCCACAAAGTCCTGGGAAAAACGTCCCGCGCGGACTCGGCACCTTCGGATTAGGGTGTCTGCATGGACGCGGGAGAAGCATTCCAGACGCTGGGGATCTCGCTGGGTCTAGGCCTCCTCGTCGGCCTCCAACGCGAGCGCGCCGGCTCGCGCGTCGCGGGCGTCCGCACGTTCACGCTGATCACGTTGCTCGGCACGCTCTCGGGCTTGTTGCAGGAAGCGTTCGGCCCGGCGGTGGTCGTCGCCGGCCTCGCAGGCGTCGCGGCGGTCTTGATCCTCGCGAACGTGATGCGCATCCGAGAGGGCGACATCTCCCCCGGGATGACCACCGAGGTCGCGGCGCTCGTCATGTACTGCATCGGCGCATACCTCGTGTTCGGCCACACGAGCGTCGCGGTCGTCCTCGGCGGCGCCGTCGCGATCATGCTGTACGCGAAGCCCGTGCTGCACGGGATCGTGGACCGCATGGGCGAGGGCGACATGCGCGGTCTGATGCAGTTCGCGCTGATCGCGCTCGTGATCCTGCCGATCCTGCCCGACGAGCCGTACGGCCCGTTCCAGGTGCTGAACCCGCGACAGATCTGGTGGATGGTCGTGCTCGTCAGCGGCATCAGCCTCAGCGGCTACGTCGCGTTCAAGCTGTTCGGCGATCGCGCCGGCGCGGTCCTCGGCGGCATCCTCGGCGGGATCATCTCGTCGACCGCGACGACGGTGAGCTTCGCGCGCCGCGCGAAGGAATCGGAAGCGCAGATCCCGACCGCGACGCTCGTGATCGCGCTCGCGTCCACCGTCGTGTACGGACGCGTGCTCGTCGAGGTCGCGCTCGTCGCGCGCAGCGTCCTCGCGGAGGTCGCGGGTCCGATCGGCGTGATGATGGGCGTCTCGATCGTCGCGTGCGTGATCATGTGGCTGCGCCGACCCAAGCGGGACGCGCGCATGCCGCACCAGGACAACCCTTCCGAGCTGCGTGCCGCGATCACGTTCGGCGTCTTGTTCGCGATCGTGCTCGTCGCCGTCGCCGCGGGGAAGCAGTACTTCGGAGACCGAGGCCTCTACGCGGTCGCCGCGATCAGCGGCCTGACCGACATGGACGCGATCACCCTCTCGACCTCGCGCATGGCGGTGGAGGGATCGGTGTCCACGAGCACGACCTGGCGCGTCATCGTGATCGCGACGATCGCGAATCTCCTATTTAAAGGTGGCATCGTCGCGGTGCTCGGAGGGCGGAAGCTCCTGGCGCGGATCGCGATGCTGTTCGGCATCAACATCGCCGCGGGAGTGGCGCTCCTGCTCTTCTGGCCGGGCTGAGAAAACGCTTCCTTCAGTTCGGCTCCGCGCGCGGGCGATGAGCTGCAAGCTTGCTCTTCCCCACCGCAGTGCGCCGTTCCCCACTCGGCCGCCGGATGCTCGTCGCGTTCGCGTGGATCGTCCTCGCCGTCTTCGCGCGCGCTCAGGATGCGATTCGCATCGCCCCGCGCCCCGCTTGGGTCGACCCGGTCGCGGTCGAGGATCGAGCAACGGACGGCGCCTTGCGCGGTCCCGTCGACTACCTGCTCTTCGATTTCCAAGACGACGCGCGCGGCACGCCCGTCGAGGCGTACGTGCACGTCGCCAAGCGCGTCCTCAACGAGCAGGGCGTGCAGCACCAGTCGGAGGTCTCGATCGATTTCGATCCGACGTGTCAGGACCTCACCGTCCACACCGTCGCGATCCTCCGCGACGGGAAGACGATCGACGCGCTCGGGGCGCAGAAGTTCCAGATCATCCAGCGCGAGTCGCAGCTCGATCGTCAGGTCTACGACGGCACGCGCACCGCGCTGCTCTTCATCCAGGGAGTGCGCGTCGGCGACGTGATCGATCTCGAGTACACGTTGCGCGGCCGGTCGCCGCTCTTCGAGGGCCGCTACTTCTCGTCGTTCGTCACGCAGCTCACGATGCCCGTGCACCGCATGCGCAAGCGGGTCTTGTGGCGCGACGACCGCACGCTCTTCCACCGCGGGCACGGGATCGACGCCGAGCCCACGGTTCGCACCATCGACGGCGTGAAGGAGCTCGTGTGGGACTTCGTCGATCGCGAAGCGGTGGTGATCGAGTCCGACGTGCCGTCGTGGTACGAAGCGCTGCCGTGGATCCAGAGCAGCGAGTACAGGAGCTGGAGCGAGGTCGCGCGTTGGGGCGCGAAGCTCTTCACGCTGCCGCAGGACGCGTCGCCCGCGGTCTCCGAAGTCGCGGCCGGATTGCGCAGCGAGAAGCTCGACTCGGCCGAGGAGCTGCGCCGAGCGCTGCGCTTCGTGCAGGGCGAGATCCGCTACCTCTCGATCGCGCTCGGGGAAGGGTCGCACCGGCCCTCGTCACCCGAGCAAGTCCTCGAGCGCCGCTACGGCGACTGCAAGGACAAGGCGCTGCTCCTCGTCGCCATCTTGCGCGAGCTCGGCATCGAGGCTCGACCGGCCCTCGTGAACACGACGCGTCTGCACGCGATCGAGGACTGGATCGCGACGCCGGATGCGTTCGATCACGTCATCGTCCGCGCGTCGGCCGGCGGCGACGAGTGGTGGGTCGATCCCACGATGAACCATGAGCGCAGTCCGCTCTCGGAGCAATCGCTGCTCGAATACGGTCGTGCGCTCGTCCTCGATGCGGCCACGACCGACCTGTCGGTCGTGACCCGCGATCAGGGCGCGCGATCCACGACCACGATCGCGAAGACGTTCGAGGTCGGCATCGACGGCGCGACGAAGTTCCAGGTCGAGACGGTGTACGAGGGCGCGGACGCGAACTTCATCCGCAGCGGCCTCGCGTGGCAGACGACCCAGGAGCTCACGGATCGCTGCCGCGATTTCTACCTCGCCGACTACCCGTCGCTCTCGGTCGAAGCGCCGGCCGAGGTGATCGACCAGGCGGAACAGAACCGCGTCGTCGTGCGCGAGAAGTACGCGATCGCCGACCTCTTCGGACGCGAGACGTCGGAAGGCTGGGGCCGCTTCCACGCGCGCGAGATCTACCACGAGCTCCGCGCTCCGGAGACGACGCGTCGCGGCTCACCGGTCGGACTCGCCCATCCGCGACACATCACGTGCAAGACGAGCGTGATCCTGCCGGATGACTGGCAGATCGAGCCGGAGACGGTCTCGATCCAGAATCCGTCGATGCGGTTCGAGCACGAGGTCGCGTACACCGACCGTCGCTTGGACTTGCGCGACGAGTACCAGACGCTCCGCGATCACGTGCCGGTCGCGGAGTGCGCCGCATTCGCAGCGGACATCCAGACTGCCAGCGAACATCTGAGCTACGAGATCTCCGATCCGCGGGGCGGCGGGGCCGGGATGCCGAGCGACGAGGTCCTGGCGATCATCGGCGGCGTCGTCATCCTCGGCGTCGTCGCGAGCGTGTGCGCGCTGATCTTCGGCATCGTCTGGATCACGCGCCGCAAGCAACCGACGTCGGACGCGGCTCCGATCCCATTTCCCGCGCACCCGATGCAGGCGGGTGTACCCGCTTTCGCTGTTCCGCGCCACGGCGTGTGGCGCGATGGGTCGATCCTCGTCATGGACCTCCAGGACGAGCTCCCGTCGCGGTGCATCTATTGCAATCGCGACGCGGTGACGCGCGTCTCGCGCCGCTTCTCGTGGCATCCGCCGCTCCTCTATCTCCTGATCCTCGCGGGCGTCCTGATCTATGCGGTCGTCGCGGCGATCGTCAGCAAGCGGGCGCGGATCCAGATCCCGCTGTGCGAGCACCACGACCGCAGACGGTCGATCCGAAACGCCACGGTCGCCGCGCTGTTCATCGGAGGCATCGCCGGTTGCGCTGCGGGCGCGATGAAGGACGGATCCATCCCGCTCTTCTGGCTCGGCGGCGTCGCGTGCATCGCGGCGCTCCTCGTCGTTTCGCTCTCCCGGCTCAGCCCGAAGCGGATCGACGACCGCGAGATCCGCCTGCGCGGAGCGGGCCAGGAGTTCCTCGACGGCCTCGACGCCGGCGTTCAGGATCTCCGGCGCGCCGCCTAGCCCTCCGCAGCGGTGCGCACGCTCGTGAAGAGGCGCTCGTGCTTCTTGTCGCCGGGCGTGGCCGCACGGCGGATCACCCGAGCCGCAGGCGCTCGAGCTCGGCGTCGTACGCCTGCCCGTCCGCGGTGACGAACAAGTGTCCGTCGTTCACCGACACGTCCCAGCGGACGTTGCGCGCGAGCTTCGACTCGAGCGCGCGCAGGAACGTGCTCGGGAACACGACGATGTCGATCGCGTCGGCGCGGTGGATGCGCTCTCCCGCCAGGCTCGCTCGCAGGAGCTCGATCCGACGGTCCGTGTAGACCGCGACGCGCTCGGTCGATTTCGACGCGCGGTGCAGGCGCTCCGCCGAAGGTGCGCCGACCTCGATCCACGCGAGCCGCCGCCCCGTCAGATCGAACGCCGAGATCGCGGGCTCGCCGACGTCGCTGATCCCGCCTTTCGAGAACGCGATACCGTCCCGGTGCTCGAGACAGTACGCGAGCACGCGCACGATCAGGAACGAGGCGCTCTCCGACGGATGTCGTGCCACGCGCAACTCGAGCGACTCGTACACGCCGCGGTCGGCGTCGGCGAGGGCGATCTCGAAGCGGTAGAGCGTCGCGGTCAGTGCCATGTCGAGTGGAAACGAAGCCGGCGTCGGAATCCGACGCCGGCCTGGTTCGTCCGGGATCGCTCGCTTACTGCACGATGATCTTGGCCGTCTCGATCTTGAGCGGCTTCGTCGGCTGACCGCTCTGGCTGCCGGACTTCTCGAGCTTCTTCAGGTTCTCCATGCCTTCCACGATCTCGCCGAAGATCGTGTGCTTGCCGTCGAGGTGCGGCGTCGGCACGAACGTGAGGAAGAACTGGCTGCCGTCCGTGTTCGGGCCCGCGTTGGCCATCGAGAGGAGACCCGGGCGATCGTGCTTCACCTTCGGCGAATACTCGCCCGCGTACTTGTACGCCGGGCCGCCGGTGCCGGTGCCGAGCGGGCACCCGCCCTGCGCCATGAAGCCGGTGATCACGCGGTGGAACTTGAGGTCGTCGTAGAATCCGAGCTCGGTCAGGTAGATCGTGCTCGTCACGTGCATGGGCGCGACGTCGGGCATCAGCTTGATCTTGATCGGCCCCTCGCTCGTGTTCAGCTGCCAGAAGTAGATCTTCGTCGGATCGAACGTCTGCTTCGGCGGGATCGTCACTGACGTCTTCCAGCTCTTCGCGTTCTTGTCGACGTTCTTCGACGCAATGAACTCCTTGATCTTCGCGACGGGATCGGCCGAGGCGTCCGGCTTCGTGGTATCGGGGGTCTTGGGCGGCATCTGTTCCTGCTTGGGTGCGGGGTCTTTGGTGACGGGCGGATCTTGACGGGTTGCGGCCTGCGAATCGCTGACGCCGGAAGCGACGAGGGCAAGGGTGAGAAGCGTGAACAGCTTGGGGAATTTCGTGCGCGGCATGATTTCGACTCGCATGAGTGGACGGAGGTTTCCTTGGGTGCGACCGCACCAGGAGGGGCGACAGGATACGCGGGAGAACGCGGGACCGGCCAGGGGTTAGGTGGAACCGCCAAATGCCCGTACTGCCGGCGGCTCGGCTTACCGTCGCGCGCGTGGGCTCGCCCCGGCACCCACGGACCGGCGCATCGCCGCGGTCAGGCTCTGGCGCACCTTCGAGATGTCGCGCCACGGATCCGGCTTGCGTATGACCTCGTTCACGTTCGTGATTGTGTACTGATCCG
>CAZQHA010000236.1:0-7320 GCA_964592795.1 uncultured Planctomycetaceae bacterium
CGCCGCTGCAGTTCCAGGCCGCGACGCTCGATCACGACGACTTCCTCGGGCGCATCGCGATCGGACGCGTCAACCGCGGAACGTTGCGCAACGGCGCGCGCGTCGCCGTGTGCAACCCGACGCGGCCCAAGGCGAACGTGTTCCCGATCAAGGGCTTGTACCGCTACGAAGGATTGAACCGCGTCGCGGTGGAGGAAGTGAAAGCCGGCGACATCGCCGTCGTCGCGGGCATCGAGGACTTGATGATCGGAGACACGCTCTGCCCGCCCGAGAATCAGGAGCCACTGCCGGCCATCACGCTCGACGAGCCGACGATCTCGATGGAGTTCTTCGTCTCGAACTCGCCGTTCGCGGGTCAAGACGGCCAGTACGTGACGAGCCGGCAGATCCTCGCGCGCCTCGAGCGCGCGGCGTTGCGCGACGTCGCGCTGATCCTCGCGAACCCCGACGCGTCCGACGGATTCGAGGTCAAGGGCCGCGGCGTCATGCACCTGGGCGTCTTGATCGAGAACATGCGCCGCGAGGGCTACGAGTTCTCCGTCGGCAAGCCGCGCGTGATCTTGAAGAGCGTCGACGGCAAGATGCACGAGCCGTACGAGCGCACCGCCGTCGAGGTGCCGACCGAGCACGCCGGCAAGATCATCGAGTACCTCGGCAAGCGCCGCGGCGAGATGACGCACATGGAGCCCTTCGGCGCGCACACGCGCCTCGAGTTCCTGTGCCCTTCGCGCGGACTGATCGGCGCGCGCACGGCGATGATGACGCTCAGCCAGGGCGAGGCGATCCTCTCGCACGTCTTCGACCAGTGGCGCCCGGACGGCGGACCGATCCCGCGGCGGGTCAACGGCGTCCTGATCTCCGACCGCGCCGGCGACTCGGTCCCCTACGCGATGTTCGCGCTGCTCGACCGCGGGACGTTCTTCATCGACCCCGGCACGCCCGTGTACGAAGGCATGATCGTCGGCGAGAACAACAAGGACAACGACCTCTCGCTCAACGTGTGCCGCGAGAAGAAGCTCACGAACATCCGCTCCGCCGGCAAGGACGAGAACGTCAAGCTGCCGCCGCCGCACATCATGTCGCTCGAGGAGTCGCTCGAGTACATCGAGGACGACGAGCTGCTCGAGGTCACGCCGAAGAACTTGCGCCTGCGCAAGCGCATGCTCTCCGAGATCGAGCGCAAGAAGCAGGGACGCGTCGCCGCGCGCGCGGCGCGGGGATAACGATCTCACCACGGTCCATGGGTGCTCCCAGGTCCCTCTTCGAGTCCGTAGAGCTCGGCCGCACGGTCTCGAAGGAGGACTACGACGCGATCGTGCCCGACATGCGCGTCGGCTTGATCAACGCGCAGTACGACCTGCGGCGCTCCGACTTCGCGGTGCTCCTGCTGGTCGCCGGCGACGATCGGCTCGGCATGCGCGACCTGCTGAGCGAGATGGGCGAATGGATGGACGCGCGCTACATGCGCCTCCACCTGTTCGGCGCGCGCAGCGAGGAAGAGCGCGCGTACCCGCTGGCGTGGCGCTACTGGAAGGCGATGCCGTGCGACGGCGAGACGGCCGTCTTCATCGGCGGCTGGGCCGCTCTCTCGATCCACGAGCGCGCGACGGGGACGATCGGCGAGAAGGAATTCGAACGCCGGTGCGAGCTCGTGCGCCGCTTGGAGGAAGCGCTCGTCGCCGACCGCACGCTCTTGATCAAGATCTGGCTCCACGTGCCGAAGAAGGAACTCAGGCGCCGACTCGAGAAGCTCAAGAAGCGCGACGAGAAGAGCTGGCGCATCGACGTCCGCGACATCGCCCTCTACGAGCAGTTCGACGAGATCGCGCCGATCGCGGAACGGTTCGTCGTCGCGACCGACACGCCCGCCGCGCCGTGGCTCGTCGTCGAGTCGACCGACCGCCACTACCGCAACCTCACCGTCGCGCACGCCATCCTGGACCGGGTGACCGAACGGTTCGCCGCGAAGCTGTCGCCGCCCGGCGCCACGAAAGCGCGAGAGACCGCGGCGGCGGTCCAGGGGAAGCGCGTGCTGAGCACGCTCGATCTGTCCGCTTCGCTCCACGAGGAGCGCTACGAGGCGAAGCTCGAGCAGGAGTCCGCGCGCCTCGCGCACTTGACGCGCAAGGCACGGCGCAAGGACGTCGCGACCGTGATCGTCTTCGAGGGTTGGGACGCGGCCGGGAAGGGCGGCACGATCCGGCGCTTGTCGCGCGCGATCGATCTCGAGAACCAGCGCATCGTCGCGATCAGCGCGCCGAGCGACGAGGAGCGCGCGCACCACTACCTCTGGCGCTTCTGGCGCGAGCTCCCGCGCGACGGAACGGTCGCGATGTTCGACCGCAGCTGGTACGGCCGCGTGCTCGTGGAGCGCGTCGAGGGCTACGCGACGAACGCCGAGTGGTCGCGCGCGTACGACGAGATCAACGGCTTCGAGGCGCACCTCGCCGACCACGGCGTCGTGATCGTGAAGTTCTGGATGCACATCAGCCACGACGAGCAGATGCGGCGCTTCGAGGCGCGCGAGAAGACGCCGTACAAGAAGTACAAGATCACCGCCGAGGACTACCGCAACCGCGCGAAGCGGCCGCAGTACGAAGTCGCCGTCGAGGAAATGGTCGCGCGGACGAGTACCGACATCGCGCCCTGGCACCTCGTGCCGGCGAACGACAAGCGGTTCGCGCGGATTCGCGTGTTCGAGACGGTCTGCGAATCGCTGGAAGCCCGGCTCTGATCCCAGGGCTCGCCTCTGGGACGCCGCGGCCGCGGCAAACCCGGGTTTCTTGCCCCAGGGAGCCGCCCGTCACCGTGATGACGTCGCCCGCCCGCTCGCCGGCATGGCCGGATCTCGCCGCCGAGTGGACAATCGGGACTGGCTCGATCGAACCTCGAGCAAAGGTCCGCTTGCTCCCACGCTGAATGGTGCTGCTCATGAAGGCGTCCCCCATCGTCGCGGCTCTCTGGGTCTCGCTCGTGCTCGCAGCTGCTGCGTCGCCCGCCTCTGCGCAGTGCCTCACGCCGACTCCAGGCCTCCACGCGGGCGGCCTCGTGCCTTCCGCTCGGAAGATCGTCACGTTCGACGACGGGAGCGGGCCGTCGCTGTTCGCGACGATCAACTTGGCGGGCACGGCGGACACGATCGTCACTTCGAGCCTGGTCAAGTGGGATGGAGTGCAGTGGATCAACATCCCCGTGCCACAGACCATCCAGGCGGTCGCCGTGTTCGACGACGGCAACGGCGCGTTGCTCTACATCTCGCGCGGGACGTTTCCGACGACGCAGCTCGTGACGTGGAACGGCACGAGCGTCGTTGCGCTCGCGAACCAGCCGAACGGAGTCGTCGATTGGCTCGGCGTGCTCGATCTCGGCGGCGGACCCGAGCTCTACGCGTGCGGCACGTTCTCTCAGATCGGCAGCGTCCCGGCGCCGGGCATCGCACGCTTCGATGGAACGACATGGACCGGCGTCGGCCCGGGCGGCGTGAATGGTCCTCTCGAGGTCTACGACGACGGCGGCGGCGCGGCGCTGTACGGAGTCGTTCCCGATCCGCCGTCGCCCGCGTGCGAGAAGCACATCGTGCGGCTCGACGGCGGGAGCTGGACGAACGTCGGCGTGATCGACATGCCTGGCGTCTGCGTGGCCGTCCGGGACTTGCACGCACATGATGACGGAAGCGGCCCGAAGCTCTACGCGTGCGGTCGCTTCACTTTGGCCGGAGGCTCCGCAGTCCAGCACGTCGCACGCTGGGATGGATCGGACTGGAGCGCCGTCGGCGCACCGGTCGTCACATTCGACGGCTTGAACGATCTGCTCACTTACGACGACGGCAGCGGTTCGGCGCTGTACACCGTCGGACCGATCCTCGGATCGGAGGCGGCTACGACGACGGGCATCCTGAGGTGGAACGGCAGCGCCTGGCAGGCGGTCGGCAGCGGGCTCGGCACGCGCAGGTTCTACGGAGCGGCCGGAACGGGCACGGACACCGACGCCGTCTTCGCGCTCGCGGTGCACGACGAGGGGAGCGGTCCGCGCCTCTTCGCCGTGGGGACGTTCGAGAACGCGGGCAGCGTCAGCACGTTCGGCATCGCGCGTTGGAACGGAACGGCGTGGTCGCGCGTCGGCAACGCCGGTCAAGGCATCGGCGAAGTGCTGTGCCTGAAGTACGGTGATGAAGGCAGCGGGCCCGCGCTCTACGCCGGCGGCAAGTTCAAGGGCGCGGGAACCGTCGCCGCGAACCACGTCGCGCGCTGGGACGGCACGAGTTGGTCCGCGCTCGGAGAGGGCGCCTTCGCGGACGTTCGCGACATGGAGATCTACGACTTCGGCGCCGGCGCCGACCTGTACGTCGCGGGAGACTTCAATCAGGCCGGAACCGTCGCAGCCAAGGGAGTCGCGCGCTGGGACGGAACGCAGTGGTCCATCGTCGGCACCGGCATGGGTCCGATCGTCTACGACCTCCAGGTGTACGACGGCGGCCTCGGACAGCGTCTCTACGCGGGCGTCCAGTTCGGCGGCCCGCACCTGTACTCGTGGAACGGTACAGGCTGGCTCCCGATCTCCCCAGGGACGAACGGTGCGATCCAAGCGCTCGCCGTGTTCGGCGCCGATCTGTACATGACGGGCGTATTCACCTCCGCGGGCGGCATTCCCGCGCCTTCGCTCGCTCGGTGGAACCCGACCACCGGTTGGTCGACCGTCGGTACTCAGGGGTTCCCCGGCGGAGGAGTCGACCTCGTCGTGCACGATGACGGCACCGGCTCGGCGCTGTACGTGCTCGGCGACAACGGCGACATCAAGCGATGGAACGGCACGGCGTGGAGCACGATCCCGTCGCCATCGAGCCAAGCGACGGGTCTCGAGTCGCTCGACGTGGGATTCGGCCGGCCGTCGCTCGTCGCGACCACGTCGTCGGAGCCCGAGCGCTGGACGGGAACGGGCTGGGTCCCGCTGACGAACGCCGTCGTCGACGGAGCCGTGAGGGCCATTGCGTCCGTCCCCGATCCGAACGGGTGCGCGCCGACGCTGTACTTCGCCGGCGAGTTCAAGCGCTACGGCGTTCCCGTGTCGACGCGATTCGTCGAGCTGAATCCCTGTTCCGTCGGAACTCCGTTCTGCTTCGGCGACGGCTCGCTGGCGACTCCGTGCCCGTGCGTCCCGCCGAACACGGTGCCCAATCCCAGCGGAGCGCCAGGTCACGGCTGCGCGAACTCGTTCCACCTCGCGGGCGCGAAGATGTGCGCGGTGGGCACGACGAACCCCGACACCGTCATGCTGCGCGTCATCGGGCTCACGCCGATCGGCTTCACGCAGTTCTTCAAGGGCAACGCGCAAGTCGCCGCCGGCGTCGCGTTCGCCGACGGCGTGCGCTGTGTCGAGGGAACGATCTTCCGCTTCGGCGGCCAGAACGCGGTGCTCGGCACGGCGTACTACCCGAACCCCTCGCTCGGCCTCGTCACACCGATCTCGAACGGCGGCACGCCGCCGGGCAGCGGAGCAGTCGGCTACTACCAAGCGATCTACCGCAACGCGACGCCGAACTTCTGCACGATCGACACGCTGAACATCACGAACGCGGTCGAGATCGTCTGGAACTGAGATGGCATCGCTGCGGCACGCGAGTCTGCTGCTCTCGCTGACCGTCGTCGGCCCAGCGTTGCGCGCTCAGCAGCTGTGCCTCGAACCCAGCGACGGCTTCCACGTCGACGGCGTGATGCCGAACCCGCACACATCGAGCCCGCTGAACATCACGGGGATCGCGAGCTTCGATGACGGAAGCGGACCCGCGCTCTTCGTCAGCGGCGTGACGATCGTCAGCGCCGGCAGCGAGTCGATCGTCGGCCTCGCGATGTGGGACGGCGCGCGGTGGAGCGACACCGGCGTGACGGAGCGCGTCGACGACATCGCGGTGTTCGACGACGGCGGCGGCGCGAAGCTCTACGTCGTCACCGGCACCGATCCGCGCTTGTCGACGTGGAATGGCGCGGGACTGACTCCGCTCGCGGAGCAGCCGAACGGTCCGGTCACCGGCCTCGACGTCATCGATCTCGGCTCGGGCCCGGAGCTCTATGCATCGGGAACGTTCACTCAGATCGGCAGCACGCCCGCGCTCGGGATCGCGCGCTGGAATGGAACGCAATGGACCGCGGTTCCGAACGGCGTCGGAGTGCGCGCGCCGCTCGAAGCATTCGACGACGGATCGGGGCTCGAGCTCTACGGCATTTCGTACACGACCCAGAACTGCCAAGCGCGCGTCAGACGGCTCGACGGATCCGTGTGGACCGACCTCGGCGGGCTCTCCTGCGTCGTGTTCGACTTCCAGGTCCACGATGACGGCTCCGGGAGCGCGCTCTACCTCGCCGGGGGTTTCGCCACCGTGGCCGGCTTGCCGATCGCGAAAGTCGCGCGATGGAATGGCGCGAGCTGGAGCAGCGTCGGCGCCGGAATCGGCGGCACGAATTCGCAGGCGTGCGCGCTGGCGAGCTTCGACGACGGCAGCGGAACGAAGCTGTACGCCGCCGTCGGTCGCTACGACACGTCCGAGTACGCGCTCATGCGCTGGAACGGCGCGAGCTGGCAGGGCGTCGGAGCCGGCCTCGGCACACCCCAATCACCGCAACCCTTGAACGCGATGGGGGGGCAGGCCCTCGCAACGTTCGACGGCGGCAGCGGCGAGCGCCTCGTCGTCGCCGGCGACTTCCAAACCTCGGGCAGCGCCACCGTTTGGAACGTGGCGAGCTGGGACGGCGCGACCTTGTCGGGCTTCGGCGCGAGCGGACAAGGCGCCGGTGGCGTCATCCGGTTGATGAAGTACCTCGACGACGGCAGCGGCCCCGCGCTCTACGCGGGCGGCGACTTCCGCGCCCTGGGCAACACATCGGCGAACCGCATCGCGCGATGGAACGGCAGTGCATGGTCGGCGCTCGGAGCCGGCATCGAGGGCAGTACGGTGGAAGACATCGAGCTCTTCGACGACGGCAACGGAACGGCGCTCTACGCCGCCGGCTCGTTCACGTCCGCGGGCGGTTTTCCCGCGGACGATGTCGCGCGCTGGGACGGTGCACAGTGGTCGGCGCTCGGCGCGGGTCCGGGCGGAGACGTCTACGACCTGCTCGCGCACGGCAACCTGCTGTACGCTGCGACCAACACGGGTCTCGTCACGGCCTGGAACGGCACGAGCTGGACGCCCGTCGGTGGTTCGTTCAACGATCAGGTCCACTCGCTCGCCGCCTACGACGGTGCGCTGTTCGCTGCCGGCGCTTTCTCGGTCGCAGGTGGCGCGCCCGCGAACGGAATCGCACGGTGTCCCCTGCCGCCCCTACC
>CAZQHA010000237.1:0-7226 GCA_964592795.1 uncultured Planctomycetaceae bacterium
TCGTCTGGATCGTGGTGGGAGTGTGCTTGAGGCTCGTGGTGCTCATGTCGTTCCGTTTCCTTTCGTGGATCAGATCTGGGCCAGCCCGCCGTCGACGAAGAGCTCGGCGCCCGTGATGTAGCTGCTCTCCTCGGATGCGAGGAACACGACCGCCTTCGCGACTTCGTCGACTTCGCCGGCGCGCCGGAGCGGGATGTTCGCGACCTGCGAGTGGATGAACGCCTGCACTTGTTCCTTCGGCAGGCCGAGCAAGTCGTATCCCGGAGTCGGAACGAGCCCCGGGCTGACCGCGTTGACGCGGATCCGCCGTTCGGCGAGATCCAGCGTCCAACATCGCGCGAGCGAGCGCACGGCGGCCTTCGAGGCGCTGTACACGCTGAACGCCGGTGTTCCCTTGCTTCCCGCGATCGACGCGCACAGGACGATCGACGCCCCCGGCCGCATCAACGGAAGCGCGCCTTGCACGGTGAAGACGAGGCCCTTCACGTTCGTGTCGAAGATGCGGTCGAAGTGCTCCTCGGTGATCGAGCCGAGCGGTGCGAGCGATCCGCCGCCGGCGTTCGCGAAGAGCACGTCGAGCCGGTCTCGCTCTCCGCGGATCGCCGTGTACAGCCGCTCGATGTCGCCCAGGTTCGAACCGTCGCTTCGAATCGCACGGACGTGCGGTCCCAGCTCCTTCGCGGCGGCGTCGAGCTCCGCTTGGCGCCGTCCCGTGATGAAGACGTGCGCTCCCTCGGCGACAAATCGGCGCGCGGTCGCCAGGCCGATGCCGCTGCTCCCGCCCGTGATCAATGCGACCTTGCCCGCGAGTCTCTGCATCGGAGTCGGCTTCATGTCGGATGTCCCGCATGGACTGAGCGTGGACGGTGGACACCCTGCCCGGTCGGCTCCGCATGGGTATGATCCATTGCGATGTCCGACGCGGAGCACACGACCGCGGCCATCCAGCGCTACCTGGAAGCCCTGGATACCGAGCGGCCGAGCGATCCCATCGTTCGCGAGCTCTTGGCGCGCTCCGCCGAACGTCTTCAGCTCATCAGCGGCAACCTCCTGCGCCGCGCATATCCGCGGTTGATGCGGCCGCCGCTGGGACTCGAGAGCGACGACCTGCTCGACGCGCTGGTCGAGCGCTTGCTCAAGGCGCTGCGCACCGTCCGGCCCCAAACGGTCCGTCAGTTCTTCGCCCTCGCGAACCAGCACATGCGCTGGGAGCTCAACGATCTGGCGCGACGTCTCGACGACGTTCCGGCGATGTCTCCCGTCGACAGCGCGATCCCCGACGGCAGCCCGGCGAGCGCGTCGAGCCGCTCGCCGAACTTCCAGCGGATCCTCGCCGCGATCGAGAGCCTCGGCGACGACGAGCGCGAGTGCTTCAGTCTGGTGCGAATCCAGGGTCTCTCGCACGGAGAGGCGGCGGAAGTGCTCGGCGTCGCGACGAAGACCGTGCAACGGCGGCTGAACCGCGCGCTCCTGCGACTCTCCGACGAGCTCGACGCGTTGCGCCCGGCCGTCGACGCCGGATGAAGCGGGATCCGCGAGTCGAAGAGCGCGTCGAAGAGCTGCTCGACGGCGATCTCTCGCCCGAAGAGGTGTGCGCCGACGCACCCGAGCTCGTCGACGCGGTCCGCGAGCGCTGGCGGCGCGTGAAGAGTCTCGAGCGCGACGTCGACCTGCTGTTCCCCTCGCCTCGAGACTCGCGCTCGAGCTCGCCATCTCTCGGCGAGCTGCCTCTCGTCCCCGGTTACGACGTGCAGTCGGAGCTCGGCCGCGGCGGAGTCGGAGTCGTCTACCGCGCGTGGCACGTGCGGCTCAATCGCGCGGTGGCGCTCAAGATGCTGCTCGCGGGGGAGTTCGCGATCCCCGAGGAGGTCGCGCGCTTCTCGCGGGAGGCGCAGGTGGTCGCGGGCCTGCGACATCCGAACATCGTCCACGTGTACGACGTCGGCGATCTCCACGGCCGGCCGTACTTCACGATGGAGCTCGTCGAGGGCGAGACGCTCGCGAGGAAGCTCGCCGGCCCGCCGCTGTCGGCGGCCGATGCGGCGCGGATGATCGCGACGCTGGCGCGCGCGATGCACGTGGCGCACGAAGGCGGCGTCGTGCACCGCGATCTCAAGCCCTCCAACGTGCTGATGACCGCGGACGGCACGCCGAAGATCACGGACTTCGGGCTCGCTCGCCGCCTCGATGCGGCGAGCGTCCTCACGCGCAGCGGCGCAACGGTCGGAACTCCGAGCTACATGGCGCCCGAGCAAGCCCAAGGACGCACGCACGCGATCGGTCCGGCGGTCGACGTGTACGCGCTCGGCGCGATCCTCTACGAGATGCTGACCGGGCGTCCGCCGTTTCGAGCCGAGACGCCGCTCGAGACGCAGATGCAAGTCGTCACGCAGGATCCGGTGACGCCGTCGCGCCTCAACGCGAAGGTCGGTCGCGACCTCGAGACCATCTGTCTCAAGTGCCTCGAGAAGGATCCGAGCCGTCGATACGACTCCGCCGCCGCGCTCGCGGACGATCTCGATCGCTTCGCGCGCGCCGAACCGATCCACGCGCGGCCGATCGGCCGCGCCCTGCGCCTCTTGAAATGGACGCGGCGCCGGCCCGCGAAGGCGTCGTTCGCCGCAGGCAGCGCGTTGCTCGGCGTCGCGATCTTCGCCGCACTCCTGTGGATCGACTCAGAGCGAACGGTGCTCGCACGCTTGGTGGGCGAGGACCTCGCCACCGCCGACGCGCACTTGCGATCCTCGGAATGGTCGAGCGCACGCGCCGCGATCGAGCGAGCGAAGGGACGGCTCGGCGCGCGTGAGGATCGTGCCGACGTCGTTGCCATCGAGCGGGATCTCGCGCTCGCCGAACGCTTGCGCGCCGCGCGATTCCTCCGCGTCGGCATCGCGAGCGGAGAGCTCGACCACGCCGCCGCGGACCGCGAGTATGCGCTCGCGTTGGAAGAGCACGCGATCGGCGCGGTCGGCGACGAGCCCGCGCGGGTCGCCGAGCGGATCCGTGGCTCGCGCGTGAAGGACGCGCTCGTGACGGCGCTCGACGACTGGGCGGTGTGCGCACGGGCGGCCGACCGCATCGACTGGGTGCTGTCCGTGGTGCGGCGCGCGGATCCCGACCCGGCCTGGCGCGACGTCGTGCGCGACCTTTCGGTCGCGACGGATGCCTCCGCGCTCCAGGACCTCGTCGACGCCGCCGACGTCGCGAAGCAACCGGTCTCGGCCTTGCTCGTCCTCGCCAGCCGAATGCGCGGCGCCGGCATCGATTCCGCGGACTTCTTGCGACGCGTCCAGCTCGAGCACGCCGACGACTTCTGGGCCAACTTCGAGTGCGCGACGGCCCTCGACGACCGCCGCGATCCCGACGCGATCGCCGGATACCTGGCGGCGCTCGCGATTCAACCGGACTCCATGGCCGTTCTCGGCAACCTCGGCGGCGCGCTCGCGGGACAGCGCCGTTACGACGAGGCGCTCGTGTACTTCGGCCGCGCGCTCGCTCTCGATCCGTCGATGGCGGTGCTCCAGCTCAACTACGCCAGCGCGCTGTGCCTCGCCGAGAAGTACGACGACGCGATCGCGCACGCGCGCGAATCGTTGCGGATCGATCCCACGCTGTGGCAGGCGGACGGCGCGCTGGCTCAAGCTCTGTGGCGCACCGGCAAGTTCGCCGAAGCCGCCGAGGCCGGCGGACGCTTGTTGGCGAGCGGCCACGCGGATGCCGACCAACACCGCTCGATGCAATGGCTCATCGACGACTGCACGCGTCGGATCGCGCTGCTCGAGCGCCTGCCCGGGCTCCAGAGCGGCGAGCTAAAGGCGGAGAACTCCACGGAGCGCGCGTACCTCGCGCTGTACATGTTGTCGGAGCGGCGCGACGGCGAGTCGGCGGAGCTCTTCGCCCGCGCGTTCGAGGAGTCGCCCGAGCTCGCGGACGACATCCTCTCGGGCTATCGAATGGCCGCCGCCAGGGCCGCCGCCAGCGCGGGCGGTCCGACGTCCGATCTCGACCCGCAGGCCCGATCCGCGTGGCGCGAGCGCTCCAGGGACTGGCTGCGCGCCGACATCGCGCACTGGTCGCGCACGGCCCCGACCGCGACGGAGCGGCTGAGAGACGAGATTCGACGGCGCATCCTGCAGATCCGCGCGGAACCTCGGCTCGAGCCGTACCGCGACGGAACGTATCTCGGCTCGCTCGCGGAGGACGAGCGGGAGCAGTGGACGGCGCTCTGGCGCGATCTCGACGCGCTGCAGTACCGCATCGAGCAGGCGAAGTGATCAGAAGCTCACGACGAGCTCGATGCCGAAGAACCGCACCGTCTCGTGCGGACCGGTGTCCTCGATGAAATCTCCCGGCTCGAAGAGCGAGCCGGCGACGCTGGCTTCCCACGCATCCGACGGAGAGTAGGCGAGCACGACGTCGTACTGCGTCCCGATGAATCGCTCGTCCGATCCCGAGTCGGATCGCACGATCTGGCCCGCGTTGTCGTAGATGCCGTCGTCCGTGCTCTCGCGCCAGTACACGTTCGACGCGAAGAGGACGCTCCATTCGTCCGAGAACGAGAGCTCGATCGAAGGGTGCACGTTGATCAGGTTCGACGGTCCGATCTGCGCCGACTCGCCGAAGTACTTGCCCTTGGGAAACAGCGGATTGAACGTCTCGAGGTCCTCGTCCGCGGGATCGTGATCGCCGCTGATGACGTTGGCCTTTAGTCCCAGGCGCGGCTCGAGAGGCGCTCCGTCGAACGTGTAGCCGGAGTCCGACGCCACCGACCACGCACGGATCTCGCCGTCGCCGAACGATCCGGCCTGTGCGAAGAGCTCGAAGTTGTAGTCGACGCGGCCGCCGTCGCCGAAGATCCGCGAACCGAGCGTGTGCCGCTCTTCGCTCGCGGTCCCTTGGTCGAACGTCGCGGTGTCGTTCTCGTACCCGATGTAGTAGAGGTCGAGGCCGGCGCGCGTGCCGTAGAGCGTCCACATCTCGCGCGCGCCATCGGTTTCGTCGTCGAACTCGCCGACCTCGGGCTTCACGGGTCGCCCGTAGAGCGCGTCGAGCGTCCAGCCGTCGTGCTCGAAGCGCAGCCCGGCCGCGTCGAACGATCGCGGCACGTTCGGTCCGTAGCGCGCGGAGATCAGCCGTTCCGAGCCGAACGCGAGCACGCGTCGGCCGGCGCGGAGCGACAGGGTCGTCGACGCATCGTAGTCGACGAACGCTTGGAGCACGTCGGCTCGATCCTCGTCGATCGGAGTGGTCTCGGCTTCATCGCCCGATTCGAACGCCAGGACCAGCTGACCCATCGCGCGCCAACGCTCGGTCGACAGCTCGATGTACGGCAGCGCGCGCCACCACACGTAGTCGTGGTCCGCATCGGGCGCGGAGCCGAAGGTATCGTTCTGGAAGCTCTCGTACTTCGCGCGCAGCTCGGCGCCGCAGCGCCACTCGACCGCGGGCTCGCCAAGGAGCGCGAACATCACCTCGCGCGGGCGTAGCCGCCGAAGTGCGCAACCGGCGACCAGCTCGGGCTCACGGCGGCGAGCGGCTCCGCCGCGAGCGTTCCGAAGGGCAGCGCGCTGTACACCACCTCGCCGCCGATCACCGTCAGCACGGACTCGATGTCGCGGATCTCGTCGTCGCCGACGTCGAAGTAGTCCGCGGAGAGGATCGCGAAATCGGCGTACTGTCCCGGCGCGATGCGTCCCTTCACGCGCTCCTCGCCGCTGAACCACGCGCTCCCGAGCGTGTAGAGGCGCAGCGCCTCGGCGCGCATCAGACGGTTCTCCGGCGATGCGAGGACCGTTCCGCCGACGGTCCGTCCGGTGACCATCCAATCGATCGACAGCCACGGGTTGTAGCTGCTGACGCGCGTCGCATCGGTGCCGGCGCCGACCGGCACGCCCGAATCCACGAGTCGACGCAAAGGGGGAGCCGAGGCTGCCGCGGCGGCTCCGTAGCGCTCGGCGAAGTACTCACCGGCGAACGCCATGCGGTCCTGGACCGCGACACCGCCGCCGAGCGACCGGATGCGTGCGATGTTCTCCGGCGAAATCGTCTCGGCGTGGTCGATGCACCAGCGCGCGCGGTACCCGCGGGCGAACTCCTTCTCGAAGACGTCGAGCACGCGCGTGATCGATGCGTCGTATGTCGCGTGGATGCGGATCGGCCACTGGTGCTCGACCAAGAGGCGCACGACCGCCGAGAGCTCGGACTCCATCTGCGGTGCGAGCTCGGGCCGGGGCGCGAGGAAGTTCTCGAAATCGCCCGCCGACCACACGAGGTTCTCGCCCGCGCCCTCCACGACGTAGCCGTTCAAGAGATCGAGCGCGCGGTTCAGGTCGAGCTCCTCGGACTCGGTCCAACGCCGCACTTCTTCGAGCTCGGTGCCCTTCTTCTGCGCGAAGAGGTAGTTCGAGATGCGCAGCGGCATCGAACCCGCCGACGCCAGCTCGCGCGTGGACTCGTAGTCCGCCGGATACGAATGTCCGCCGCCGCCCGGATCGATCGCGCTCGTCAGCCCGAAGCGGTTGAGCTCGCGGTAGAAGTGCCGGGTCGAATTGAGCTGGTCCTCCCCGGAGAGCGCCGGCAGCTTCGCGATCGTTCCGTACAAGATCGACGGATTGGGCTCGGCGTGAAGAACGACACCGCCACCGTCGGCGAACTCGTAGCGCCCTCCTTCAGGCGCCTTCGTGTCGCGCGTGATGCCGAGCGCGTCCGCTCCCGCGCGATTGAGCCACGCGCGGCTGTACAGGAACACGACGAGCGTCGGCGTTCCTTGGCCGGCGCTCTCGATCTCGTCGATCGTCGGCAGTCGCTTCTCGCGGAACTGATACGGCGACCAACCGCCGACGACGCGCACCCACTGACCCTTGGGCGTGCGCGCCGCCTGCTCGCGGATCATCGCGAGACCGCGCTCGAGCGAGTCGACGCCGTCCCAACGGAGCTCGAGGTTGTAGAAGCGTCCGCCGCGGACGGCGTGCAGGTGCGAGTCGACGAGACCCGGGATCGCGCGCCGTCCGCGCGCGTCGAGGACGACGGTGCGCTCGGAGCGCCAGCGCGAGACGTCTCTCGCGTCGCCGACGGCGACGAACTCTCCGCCCTTCACCGCGAACGCACTCGCTTCGGGCCGTGCCTCGTCCTGCGTCGTGACGAGCGCGTTCACGACGATGAGGTCGGCGTCCCGCGGCGCGGCGTCGTGCGGCTCGACGGACGCACGGCACGCGGCGACGAGCGCC
>CAZQHA010000238.1:0-7217 GCA_964592795.1 uncultured Planctomycetaceae bacterium
CGTCACGTACGAGCGCGTCCTGCGCACGGTGCTGCGCCAGGACCCCGACAAGATCCTGATCGGCGAGATCCGCGACCGCGACACGGCGGCGGTCGCGGTCGAGGCGAGCCTCACCGGACACACCGTGTTCTCGACGCTGCACACGAACGACGCGCCGAGCACGATCACGCGCCTCATCGACATGGGGATCGAGCCGTTCATGATCACGGCGACGCTCGAGGCGGTCGTCGCGCAACGTCTCGTGCGCACCGTGTGCGCGGATTGCAAGACGGAGTACGAGCCCGACGAGGACGCGCTGTTCGAGCTCGGCGAGGAAGGGGAGAAGCTGCGCGGCCGGCGGTTCGCGTACGGGAAGGGCTGTGATCGCTGCCACCACACCGGCTACCGCGGCCGATCGGGCCTCTTCGAGCTGATGATCGTCGACGACGAGATCCGCCGCGCGATCCTGGCGCGCGCGTCGACCGAGGAGCTGCGCCGGGCCGCGATCGCGGGCGGCATGCGCACGCTGCGCGCCGCCGGCTTGCAGCTGCTCGTCGAAGGCCGGACGACGATGGAGGAAGTGCTGCGCGAGACGAGCCTGTGAAGCGGCCGGACCCGCAGAATTCGGGAAGCCGGGCGTCGCGGAGCATATAGTTCCGGCCACCTCGCACGATGGCGAAGAAGATCCAACGCACCGCGCCGCGGCCGCAAGCGGCCCCGGGGGCATCGGGAGCTCCGTCGCCGACACCCGCGTCCGCCGGCCCAGGTCCCGCGCGTCGCGCCGAGGCGCGCAAGGTCGGCCGCGTCTCGCGCCAGCTCGTCACCGACTTCACGATCCAGCTCGCGACGCTGACCGAAGCGGGCATTCCGATCGTCAAGTCGCTGACGATCCTCGAGGGGCAAACCGCGCCCGGCCCGTTCAAGACCGTGCTCGGCGATCTCGTCGAGGACGTGTCGTCCGGCACGCCGCTCTCGGAAGCTCTCGCGAAGCACGAGAAGGTCTTCGACAAGCTGTACACGAGCATGGTGCGCGCCGGCGAGGCGGGCGGCGTGCTCAGCCAGGTCCTGCAGCGCCAGGCGATCTTCCTCGAGAACGCCGCCGCCGTCCGCGCCAAGGTCGTCGGCGCGATGATCTACCCGGCGGTGATCGTGACCGTGGCGATCGGCGTCGTCAGCGCCGTCGTCGTGTGGGTCATCCCGAAGTTCCAGGAGATCTTCCAGTCGTTCAACATCGCGCTCCCGCCGCTGACGCAGTTCCTGCTCGACGTCAGCCATTTCACGGTCTCGTACTGGTACCTCGTCTTCGGCGTGCCGATCGCGCTCGCGATCTTGCACGGCGTGTTCCTGCGCCGCAGCCAGCCGTACCGCTACCGCGTGCACCGGCTGGCGCTGAGTGTGCCGGCGATCGGACCGGTCGTATCGCGCTCGCTCATCGCGTCGTTCGCGCGCACGTTCGGCACGCTGATCCAAGCCGGCGTGCCGCACCTCGACGCGCTCGCGATCGTGCGCGAGGCGACGCGCAACGAGGTCCTGATGGAGGGCGTCGAGTCGATCCGCCGCACGGTGCGCGAAGGCGAGGGGATCGCGCGGCCGATGGGGGAGACGGGCCTCTTCGACGACCTCGTCACGAACATGGTCGACGTCGGTGAAGCGACGGGCGAGCTCGACCGGATGCTGCTCAAGGTGGCGGACGCGTACGAAGTCCAGGTCGACCGCAAGATCAACGCGATGTTCAAGCTCATCGAGCCGGCGCTCCTCATCGTCGTGGCCGCTTTCGTCGGCGTGATCGTGGTGGCGCTCTTCCTGCCGCTCATGGAAATCATGTCGCAAGTCGGCAACATGTAGCCCGACCCGGGCGCGGTTCGACGCGCTCGCAGGTTCCATGACGCTCTCCCTGCGCCTGCGCGTGCTGCTCTTGGTCGCCACGATCAACGTGGCGGTGTTCGGCGCGGGCCTCTACTTCTTGATCGACCGGATCGCCGCGCAGCGGGCCGCGCAGGTGCGCGAGTTCTCCGAGCTGCTCGACTACACGCTGCCCGCCACGATCCTGCCGGGCGGCGAGCTGAAGGTGGCGCAGATTCTCTCCTGGCCGCACTGGAACCACTTCGCCGACGCGATCCTCGTCGACAAGAACCTCGACACGACGCGCGGCACGATCGTCCCGCAGGGCGTCTTCTTGAATCCCGTCGGGAGCCGGCAGCGCCGCGCGGACTTCGACCGCGGAGCCGTGCTCAGCGAGATCTCGCGCGCGATGGAGAGCGAGGATCGCCGCGTCGGCGCGTTCGGCGTGGCGGTGCCGATCGTCGATCCCGCGGGAGACGTGTGGGGCGGCTGCTGGTACCGCACCGAGCTCTCCGTGGACACGGCGGCGATCGCCGCGGGACTCGTGCCCTGGTTCCTCGTCTCGACGCTGCTCTTGACGCTGGGCACGTTCTCGATGATGCGCCGGTTCGTGCTCGATCCGGTGGCCGACATCGCGCGCGCCGCGCAGCGCGTCGCCGGCGGCGATCTGTCCGTGCGATTGCGCGAGCCGCAGCGCAAGGACGAGATCGCCGATCTCATCCGGCGATTCAACACGATGACCGCGACGGTCCAGGGGTTCAACGAGCGGCTGGCGCGCGAGGTCGAGGACGCGACGCAGAGGACGCGGCGCGCCGAGACCGCGGCGATGACGCAGCGTCGCCTGGCCGCGATGGGCGAGCTCGCCGCCGGCATCGCGCACGAGATCAACAACCCGCTCGGGGGACTCCTCAGCGCGGTCGAGTCGCTCTCGCGCGGCAACCTGTCGAAGGACAAGGAACAGCAATACCGCGCGCTGCTCCAGAGCGGCCTCGAGCGCATCCAAGCCACCGTCGGGAAGCTCTTGCGCCTCGCGCCGCGCGCGTCCCGCGCGGCTCCGCTCGCGATCGTCGATCCCGTGCTCGACGCGGTCGGGCTCGTCCAACATCGCGCGGCGCGGCAAGGCGTGACGATCGACGTCGTGCCGCTCGCCGGGCCGGCGGAGGACGCGTCCGCGCTGCGACGGCTGCCCCACGTGCTCGGCGAGCAGAACGAGCTCGCGCAAGCCGTGCTCAACCTCCTCGTGAACTCGCTCGACGCGCTCGAAGCGCAGCCGGCCGGCGCGGGGCGGATCGAAGTCCGCCTCGGACGCCTGGGCGAGGACGTCGCGATCGTCGTGCAGGACAATGGGCCGGGAGTTCCCGCGAGCGAGCTCCCGCGCGTGGCGGACCTCTTCTACACGACGAAGGACGTCGGGCGCGGCACGGGTCTGGGCCTCGCGCTCGTCCACGCGATCGTCGCCAGCCACGGCGGGCGCGTGCACCTGTCGAGCCCGCCCGGAACGGGCTTCCGCGTGGAGATCGTGCTGCCGGCTTGGCAGGGGTCACGGAAACCGAGCCCGCCCGCATGAGCTTCGCGATCGAGTGGATGGCGATGCCGCTCCTCCTCGCCCTCTCGGCGATCCTGAGCGCGAGCGAGGCGGCGCTGTTCTCCCTGTCCGAGTCCGACCGCAAGAAGGCGGGGCGCGGCGCGGAGCGCCTGATGTCGGATCCGCAGGGCCTCTTGATCGCGGTCCTGTTCGCGAACCTCGTCTCGAACGTGCTCTTCTTCGCGTTCGCGTCGGGCCTCGCCAGCGGGCGCGGACAACTCGAGGAAGTCGGATTCATGCTGGGCGCGCTCGTCGCGATCGTGATGTTCGCCGAGATCCTGCCGAAGACGCTCGCGCTGCGCGCTCCCATCGCCGTCGCGCGCTGGTCGGCGCTGCCGGTGACGCTGCTCGTCGAGGTGATGCGCCCCGTTCGGCGCGCCCTCCAAGTGCTGCTCGAGATGGTCATGCGCATGCTCGGCGACCTGGCGCGCGAGGAACGCGGGCTGACGACCGAGTCGCTCGCGGAAGTGCTCGAGTCGAGCGCGCGCCACGGACTGATCGAGGACACCGAGGCCGATCTCTTGGCCGAGGTCGTCGAGCTCGAGGGGATCCGCGTGCGCGAGATCATGACGCCGCGCGTCGACGTGCTCGCGATCGACGTCACCGCGGACCAGGACGAGCAGCTCTTCGTGATCGCGCGCGCGCTGGCCCGCCGTCTGACGTGGTTGCCGGTGATCCGCGAGAGCCCCGACCGCGTGCTGGGCTGCGTGCGCATGCGCGACGTGCTGGCGAAGAGCGATCGCCCGCTCAAGGAGCTCGTGCAGCGCGTGCAGTTCATCCCCGAGGTCGCGAGCGTCCTCGATCTCCTGCGCGTCCTGCGTGACAACCGAGCCGCCGAAGCCGTCGTCGTCGACGAGTACGGCGGCACCGCCGGCATCGTCACGATCGAAGACATCTTCGAGGAGATCGTCGGCGATCTGCGCGCCGAGGACGAGCGCGCGATCGAGCCGGTGATCCCGCTCGGCGAGGGCCGCTTCCGCGTCGCCGGGAGCCTGGCGATCCGCGATTGGAACGAGCAGTTCGGCCACGAGGTCGTGCCGGCGGGCTTCGAGACGGTCGGCGGCTTCGTGACGGCGCTGCTCGGCCGGATCCCGAAGGCCGGGGACCGCGTGCGCCTGGGCGGACTCGTCAGCCAAGTGCACGAAGTGCGCGGCCGGCGCGTGCGCAGCGTCGACATGTACATCGATCCGATGGCGGGAGGCGCGGCGTGATCCCCTGGCTCGATCTCGCGGTGATCCTGTTGTGCATCGTCGGCAACGCCGTCTACTCGGGCAGCGAGACCGCGCTGTACACCGTGTCGCGCCTGCGCGTCGACGTCGAGGCACGCCACGGCAAGATGACCGCGCGCATCATCCAGATGCTGCTCTCGAACGACGTGACGCAGATCATCGTGCTCGTGCTCGGCGTGAACTTGTGCGTCGAGGTGTTGACGTTCCACGCCGAGGGGCTCACGGTGGAGGCGGGTTTTCCCGCGGCCGCGCAGGAGGTCCTGCTCGCGCTGGTCCTGACGCCGATCGTGTTCTTCTTCGGCGACCTCCTGCCCAAGGACCTGTTTCGCCGGCGCCCCTACGCGTTCCTGTCGATCACCGCGCCGCTCCTGCTCGCGTCGCGGATCGTGTTCTGGCCGGTCGAGCGCGTGCTGTGGCTCGTGTCCACCGCCGTGACGCGCGCGCTGCGGCTCGAGCCGCGCATGCTGGCGGTCGTGCGCGGTCGCGAGGCCGTGCTGAACCTCCTGCGCGAGGGCACGCAGACCGGCGCGATCCTGCCGCACGCCGAGCAGCTGGCGCGGAACGTCCTCAAGCTGCGCTCGATCGAGGTCGAGCGCGCGATGGTGCCGTGGCGGAACGTCGAGTGGCTCTCGAGCCAGAGCTCGGACGACGAGCTCTTCAAGGCCGTGTCGCGATCGAAGTTCACGCGCCTCCCCGTGGTCGACGAGAGCGGGCGCGTTCTGGGGTACGTGCACCAGCTCGACGTGCTGGGGGCGGGGCCCGACACGCGCGTGCTCGATCACTTGCGGCCGGTGATCGAGCTGCCGGCCCACACGCCGGTCGACCGCGCGCTCGCCCGGCTGCGGGTCGGCGGACAGCGGATCGCGCTGGTCGGCGCGCGCGAGCAGCCGCTCGGCCTCCTGACGCTGAAAGACCTCGTCGAGGAGATCTCGGGCGACCTCGCGGGCTGGTGAGGGCCGCGTCCGCGCCGACTTTGTCGCAACCGCGGCGCGTCGCTAGGATAGCCCGCCCAAGACGCCGACCGGCGTCCGGCGCTCGGAGTCCTCCCCATGAGAAGCTACCGGTTCCTCAACGGCCACGGCGCGCTCCTTCTCGCCGGCTTCGGCCTGGCCGCGATCGGCCTCGCGCTCGAGCCGGCGCGGCCGCGCCTCGCGATCCCGCAGGGAACGGAGGACGAAACTCCGGTCGAGGACGAGGAGCCGGAGATCCCGGCGCTGCCCGCGATGGGCAACTCCGACTCGAACGGCAGCATGATCGCCGTCACCGGCATCGACCTGACCGGCGCGTCGATCCTCTACCTCGTGGATACCGTGAACCGCCAGCTCGCCGTCTACCAGGCCAACGGCGGTTCCGCGAGCACGCAAGGCATCAAGCTCGTCGGCGCCCGCCGGATCGATCTCGATCTCCAGCTCGACGGCTGGAACGACCGCTCGGAGTACTCGTTCGAGGACCTCGAGCGCGAGTTCGAGAAACGCCGCGCCTCCACTCAACCGGTCAAGTAACCCCGCCCCCCGAGAAGACAGGAGCCCACCTCATCGTGGCCGAAAGAGATCAGTTCTACAGCTTTGACGAAGCCCTGAAGGAGCTGCGCCTGAAGGAAGAGGAGCTCAAGCGCCTCGTGTCCGAGGGCGAGATTCGCGCGTTCCGCGAGGGCGACACGATGAAGCTGCGCCGCGCGGACGTCGAGAGCCTGCGCAGCGAGCTCTCCGGCGGCGAAGTCGTGGACCTGGGCGAGGTCAGCGAGGAGCTCGTCTTCGAGGACGAGACCGAGGCGACCGACGACGCCGGCATGGCGACGCAGGAGATCGCCAGCGTCGAGACGATCATCGAGGACGACGTCGAGGACGTCGGCGAGATCGACATCGAAGAGGAAGCGGCTCCCGAGCCCGCGCCCGTCGAGGCGCGACGTCCGACTCCGCGCCCCGCGCCGGTCGAAGTGGAAGTCTCCGACGGCGCGCTGATCGGCGCCGCGCTCGTCGGGACGGCGATCCTCCTCGTCCTGGCCGTGCCGCTCGCGATGTCGGCGAGCACCGGCCGAGCGTCGGGAGTGGCGCGCTCGATCGCGTCGATCTTCGGCCAGTCGGTCTGATCGAGCGCGCGGGCCGTCGCGGGATTTTTCGATGCGCGCGGGGCGTGGACTCGCACTCTCCGACCGCTAGACTCTGGACGCATTCCACGCCGTCTCGCGCGGCGACACCCCACGCGTTGGGGTCGACGCGTCTAGGTTCACGATTCCTAGCGTTCGCGTTCGCGGTGAATCGGCGTGGAAGCGACGAGGGGCCGGACGATGCGTGCAGGCGACCAGCGCCGGCCGCATGCCGGGAGGATCCACAGGAGGGGGACGTTGCGATCCCCGAAAGAAGCCGCGATGAAGCAAGCCAGAGATTTCACCGTTTTCCACTTCCGCACCCTTTCGCTGGGCTCGCTCGGACTGCCGGTGCTGCTCGCGAGCAGCCTGGCGTCGTGCGTGACACAGCGCCAGTACGACGACGCGGTCGCGTCGGCGAAGTATCACCAGACGAGCTTGCACGAGAAGGAGCAGTACATCGCGACGCTCGAAGCCGAGAACGATCGGCTGAAGC